>JAFQVC010000194.1 GCA_017408205.1 Clostridia bacterium
AAAGCATACGGAAGCAAAATCAAATTTGCGGGCTTTACAAAGGTGTATGTGGAAAGTGTTGACGAAAAAGAAGAAAAGGTGACTAAACTTCCCGAACTTGAAGTTGGAGAAAAGGTGTTGCCTGTATCACTGAATGAAAGTCAAAAATTCACAGAACCGCCATCAAGATATACAGAGGCGACTCTTATTAAAACTATGGAAGAAGAGGGAATAGGTCGTCCGAGTACCTACACTCCCACAATAAGCACAATCCTTGCAAGAGGATACGTTGCAAGAAAAGGCAAGATACTTCACCCCACAGAACTGGGTACAGTTGTAACTGACCTTATGGTACAGCATTTTAACGATATAGTTGACATAGACTTTACTGCAAATATGGAAAAACGTCTTGACGACGTTGAAACAGGTGCGGTTGACTGGGTAAAAATCATCTCTGATTTTTACGGACCTTTTATGGACACGTTAAAACTTGCGGAAAAAGAAATAGGAAATATTGAAATCAAAGACGAGGTTTCCGATGTGCCCTGCGACAAGTGCGGACGTATGATGGTTTATAAAATGGGCAGATTCGGTAAGTTCCTTGCCTGCCCCGGTTTCCCCGAATGCAGAAATGCAAAACCCATTGTTAAGGAAACGGGTGCAACCTGTCCTAAATGCGGAGGCAAAATACTTGTTAAGAAATCCAAAAAGGGGAAAGAGTATTACGGTTGCGAAAACAACCCCAAATGCGATTTTATGACATGGGATAAACCACTTGCCAAAAAATGTGAAAAATGCGGAAGTCTAATGTTTGAAAAGAATTTCAGAGGTAAGAAAAAACAGTATTGTTCCAACGAGGAATGTGATAACAAATGACGGTAAATGTAATAGGCGCAGGTCTTGCGGGATGCGAAGCAGCGTGGCAGATTGCCAACAGAGGTGTTAAGGTTAATCTCTACGAAATGAAGCCCGAAAAAAAGACGCCTGCCCACAAATACGATAATTTTGCAGAACTTGTGTGCAGTAATTCTCTTCGTGCAGACGGCATCACCAATGCAGTAGGACTTTTAAAAGAAGAAATGAGACTGTTAAATTCTCTTATTATGCAGTGTGCAGATGAAACAAAAGTTCCTGCAGGGGGAGCATTGGCTGTTGACAGATACAAGTTTTCCGATTTAATTACAGAAAAAATAAACAGCCACCCAAATATCAATGTTGTTTTATCCTGTGAAATTACAAAAATTCCAGAGGGTATAACAGTAATTGCAACAGGGCCTTTGTCTTCTGACGCAATGTGCGAGGAAATACAAAGAATAACTGACAGTACAGAGTATCTTCACTTTTTTGATGCGGCAGCACCTATAGTTTCTTTTGATACTATAGATATGAATATTGCCTACAAGGCAGCGCGTTACGGAAAAGGTGGAGACGATTATATAAACTGTCCTATGACAAAGGAGCAGTACGAGGAATTTTATAAAGAACTTGTAAATGCCGAAACGGCAGAGGTAAAAGAATTTGAAAACAATGTTTTTGAGGGTTGTATGCCTGTTGAGGTTATGGCAAAAAGAGGACACGATACATTGCTTTTCGGTCCTTTAAAACCTGTTGGTTTGCCGAGACCTGACGGAACTTTGCCTTATGCGGTGGTACAGTTAAGACAAGACAACAGCGAGGGAAGTATGTATAACCTTGTGGGATTTCAGACTCACCTTAAATTCGGTGAGCAAAAAAGAGTGTTCGGGCTTATCCCCGGGCTTGAAAATGCCGAGTTTTTACGTTACGGGGTTATGCACAAAAACACATACATTAATTCGCCGAAACTCTTAGACAATACCTATCGTCTTAAAACTGACAAAAACATATTTTTTGCAGGGCAGATAACGGGGGTTGAGGGCTATGTGGAAAGTGCATCAAGCGGACTTGTGGCAGGAATCAATGCTGCAATGGCGGCACTTGGTAAACCGCCCGTAGTGTTTGACAGAGCCACTGCACACGGTGCACTTGCTCATTATGTAAGTGACGAAACAGTTAAAAACTTTCAGCCAATGAACGTAAATTTCGGAATTTTGCCCTCTTTAGAGGAAAGAATAAAGGCAAAAAAGGAAAGATATGAAAAAATATCAAAAAAAGCACTTGCAATTATTGAAAATATGTGATAATATAGTAGGGCTATGATGGTTTTTTGTGCGCAAAAAATCTTCATATATAAATACGCACGCCAAAAAGATTTGTCAGTCGTTGCCTTTTTAAGGTTGCTGACGGAAATGAATTTGGCGGAGGTATAAAAAACAAGGAGGAAATAAAAATGGGAGTAATTTCAATGAAACAGCTGTTAGAGGCAGGCGTTCACTTCGGACACCAGACTCGCAGATGGAACCCGAAAATGGCTGAGTACATTTTCACAGAAAGAAACGGTATCTACATT
>JAFQVC010000195.1 GCA_017408205.1 Clostridia bacterium
GCAAAAACCTCTTGAAAAGAGGGACAGTTCCAGAATGCTTGTTATGGACAAAAACACAGGTGAACTTATCCACAGGCATTTTTACGACATTTTAGAATACTTAAACGAGGGCGACTGTCTTATTTTAAACAACAGCCGTGTTATTCCCGCACGCCTTTTTGGGGTAAGAGAGGACACGGGCTCTCCCATTGAGTTTTTACTGTTAAGCAGAAAAGAAACAGATATATGGGAAGTAATTTTAAAACCGGGGAAAAAAGCAAAAGTAGGCAAAAGATTTGTGTTCGGCGAGGGTAAATTAAAAGCAGAAGTTATAGATATTGTAAACGACGGAAACAGATTGGTAAAATTTGAATACGAAGGTCTTTACGAAAATATAATTGATGAAATAGGAGAAATGCCTCTGCCGCCTTATATAAAGGAAAAGTTGCAGGATAAAGAGCGTTACCAGACAGTTTATTCGAAAATTGACGGTTCTTCTGCAGCACCTACGGCAGGGCTTCATTTTACGGAGGAACTGCTTGAAAAAGCAAGACAAAAAGGCGTAAATGTTGGCTTCGTAACTCTTCACGTTGGTCTTGGAACATTCAGACCCGTAAAAGAAGATGTTGTTGAAAATCACAAAATGCACAGTGAGTTTTATGAACTGTCTCAGGAAACTGCAGACCTCATTATCAATACCAAAAAAAGCGGAAATAAAGTTGTTGCGGTGGGCACCACCACTTGCAGAACTTTGGAAACTGTTGCACAAAAAGGAGAACTTAAGGCAAGTACAGGGTGGACGGATATTTTCATTTATCCGCCCTACGAGTTTAAAGTTATTGACAGATTGATTACCAATTTCCATCTGCCACAGTCAACATTGCTTATGCTTATAAGTGCTTTTGCGGGGAAAGAAAATGTATTTAAGGCATACGAAGAAGCAATAAAAGAACAGTATCGTTTCTTCAGTTTTGGCGATGCGATGTTCATAATATGAACAAGTGAAGAGGGAATAGTGAATAGTGAAGAGGTATGGTAGTTTTTCGCTGTTGCGAAAACCCACAATCTTATTTAAAGGAGCAAATTATGTTCAAGTTACACACAAAAGAGAATAATGCAAGACGTGGAGAATTCGTTACACCTCACGGTACTGTCCAGACTCCTGTTTTTATGAATGTAGGAACTGTTGGTGCAATAAAAGGTGCGGTTTCTTCACTTGACCTTAATGATTTAAAGTGTCAGGTGGAATTATGTAACACTTATCACTTACATTTACGCCCCGGTGACAAAACCGTTAAGAAATTAGGGGGACTTCACAAGTTTATGAACTGGCAAAAACCCATACTTACCGACAGCGGCGGTTTTCAGGTGTTTTCTCTTTCAAACTTAAGAAAAATAAAAGAAGAGGGAGTATATTTTGCATCTCATATTGACGGGCACAAGATATTTATGGGGCCAGAAGAAAGTATGCAGATTCAAAGCAATCTCGGCTCAACTATTGCTATGGCTTTTGACGAGTGTGTGGAAAACCCGTCGCCGTATGACTATGTCTCCGCATCTGCAAACAGAACAGTAAGATGGCTTGAAAGATGTATAAAAGAAATGAAACGCCTTAATTCTCTTGAGGACACCATTAACAAACAGCAAATGCTTTTTGGTATAAATCAGGGTGGAACATACAGGGATTTAAGAATAGAAAATATGAAAAAAATTGCAGACCTTGACTGCAACGGTTTTGCAATCGGCGGTCTTGCGGTAGGTGAGTCAACAGAGGTGATGTATGACATTATCGAAACTGTTGAACCATATATGCCGAAAGATAAGCCAAGATATTTAATGGGAGTCGGCACGCCTGCAAATATTTTAGAAGCAGTTGACAGAGGTGTTGATTTCTTCGACTGCGTTATGCCAAGCAGAAACGCAAGACACGGATGTCTTTTTACTTCAAAAGGAATAATCAATATAAACAACAGTAAGTACGAAAAGGACGACAGCCCAATAGACGAAAACTGCAGTTGCCCTACCTGCAAAAATCATTCAAAGGCGTATTTGAGACATTTGTTAAAAGCAAACGAAATGCTTGGTATGCGTCTTGCGGTTATGCATAATCTCTATTTCTACAACAATATGATGGAAGAAATAAGGAACGCACTTGATAACGGCAACTTTGCTTCATATAAAAAAGAAAAACTTGAAACAGTAAGCACTCGTATATAAAAATAAAACCTCTCGAAAGAGAGGTTTTTTATATTCCTGTTAAATCAAATGGCGGAGTATATATTTCTTTTGCGCTTTGTCTGTCCTGCATATAACTGTCTGTAAAGCCAAGATTAAGTGCCTCGTCTATTACCCTGTTATATTCTAAGCTTGTGATTTTTCTGTTAAGTTCGGGAAATTGCAATTCCTTATAGGGTGTGTACTGACTCATAATGCTTAAAATAAACTTGTCTGTTCCGTAGCGTTCTTTTAAAAATCTTAACAGTTCTATACTGTCGTTTTTATGACTTGGTAAAACCATGTGCCGTACAATTACCCCTGATTTTAAAAGTCCGTTTTCATCCTTAATCAGTTTTGGTTTTTGCATAAGCATTTCGTCAAGGGCGGAAATTGCAGTTTCAAAATAATCCTTTGCGTTACTGTATTTTTCTGCCAGTTCATTGTCAAAATATTTAATGTCTGTCAGATATACGTCAACGTATTTTTCGGCGTACTTTAA
>JAFQVC010000196.1 GCA_017408205.1 Clostridia bacterium
AAAATCGGAAGATATAGTAAGGAGTTTGTTTGGTCTTGATAACCCGAGGTATGAATGCACTTCCTGGTTGTTAAGCAAAGAGGTTGTTAAAGAGTTAAGCGAACATTCAAACATATATCAGTTTTATTCTTTGTTTGACGTGGAAGACGGAGACGATTGCCTCCACGACATATTTGACAATGTTTTTCCTTACGATGATTACGACGACTATACAACTCTTTCCGAGGACACAATTCTTAAAAAGATGATTAAAGAGAAGATATTAAAGGGTGTAACATTCAGGATTGGCAAAGGCGTTCTTAAAGGAGAATATTAATGAGTTTAAATGAAAAATTGTTAACAGTTGCGGCAATTTTACCTGCACTTATTTTGTGTATATATGTGTACAAAAAAGACAGGGTAGAAAAAGAACCTGCAGGGTTACTTATAACTTTGCTGATAAGCGGTATGGCGATTGTATATCCCGCGGCGGAAATAGAAACCTTTGCAATAGGAATTTTAGAAAGAATATTTGCAGGATTTAATATGAACTCTCCAATAGTGAACAGGGCTTTTATTGCAGCAGAAATGTTTTTAATAGTTGCTGTGACGGAAGAGGGACTAAAGTACATCTGCCTTAACTTTTTTACGAAAAACAACAAAGAATTCAACTGTATTTTTGACGGACTTATATATGCGGTGTTTGTGTCTTTGGGATTTGCACTTCTTGAAAATGTTATGTATGTTTTAAGTTATGGCTGGACTAATGCCCTTTTGAGAGGGATAATGTCTGTGCCGGGACATATGTTTTTTGCAGTAATGATGGGGTATTATTACTCCCTTGGAAAAATAGCAGACAAGGCACAGGAACTGGAAAGTTATTATCAGATTAAAGGACTTATTGACAGCACCCAACCGGGATTTAATTCAAAAAGTTTGAGAATAAAGAGTTTTGTAATTCCTGTTGTACTTCACGGAACGTACAATTACTGCTGCAGTGTGGGTACAAAAGTTGCAACGGCATTTCTTGTTATGCTATTGTTCTTTATGTATTCTCACTGCTTCAGAAAAATCAGACTATTGTCCAAAAATGACGGAAATAACATATCTTATGCAAGAGCGTTATTGCTTAAAAAGTATCCTGACTTAAAGGAGGAAGAATAATGAGTATAATAGTATTTTTATTACCTTTGATTTTACTGGTGGCAGGGTTAATTGCCATGAGATTTGAAAAGTCAATGCAGTTAGGCAGAATATGGGCAACTGCAGGACTTACTTTTACTGCGGTAATGTACACCTTAATAGGTGCCCTTATGTTGGCGCTGACATCAAAACACAGTAACTTTTACATAACATTGACAGTTGTTGCGGTAATACTTTTATATGTTTTATTATTGGGTCTGATTTGGGGGTTTGGAAAAAACAGAAAAGTTTATATCCCCATTGCAGTATGCCTTGTTCTTTGTATGACTGTGTGGATGGGCTATTACAGTTACCAGAGTTATGTTGACAGTATTCCTACCGTAAATGACGGAGGAACTCTTTTATGGCAATATTTCCCCTATGGTGAGGATACAAAAGTTGCAACATTAGATAGTGAATCAACACTGAAAATCACAGAGGATTTTCCCCGACTTGACGGTGCAACGGCACTTTATCCCATTTATTCCGCTTTCGCAAAGGCGGTATATCCCGAAAGTGCACTTAATGAAATACAAACAAAAGGAAGCGATATTTTAGCGTGTACCACAACGGGAACTGCATACGAAAGAATAGTAACGGGAGAGGTTGACGTAATTTTCGTGGGCGGACCGTCAAATGAACAAACACAGTTTGCAAAAGAAAACAATGTTGAACTTCAGTTCACTCCCATAGGCAAAGAGGCGTTTGTGTTTTTCGTAAACAGTCAAAATCCTCTTGATAATATAACTATAGAACAGATACAGGATATTTATTCAGGTAAAATTACAAAGTGGG
>JAFQVC010000002.1 GCA_017408205.1 Clostridia bacterium
GGAATCCTGTTTCGGGATGCTTCCAGATATATCTTTCTGCATCAAGAATAATTTGTCTGTACTTTTCTACTGCATTGTCAATTGATTTCATTTTATTATCTCCCTTTCACGGCATATAATTAATCAATATATTATAACACACAAAATATGTTTTAGTCAACAGTGACAATCCTTTTAGTTTATTGACAAATGGTGTTTTTTGTTGTATTATTTACCATAAGGAGAGTGACTTTCAAATGAAAAATAATTTTGACACAAAAAAACTTACTATGTACGCAATTCTTACAGCGATTGTTGTAATTTTACAATACATGGGCTCTTTTATCAAATTCGGAACATTTTCAATATCCCTTGTACTTGTTCCTATCGTTATCGGTGCGGCACTTTACGGACCGAAACTCGGTGCATGGCTTGGCTTTGTTTTCAGCGGTATGGTTTTTGTTACAGGTGATGCGGCGTTGTTCTTAGGTATAAACTACTGGGGAACAATAATCACTGTAATATTAAAAGGCACTCTGGCAGGACTTGCAACAGGTCTTGTATATAACTGGCTTAAAAAGATTAATACTGATGTTGCAGTAATTGTTTCTGCGATAGTTTGCCCTTTAGTTAACACGGGAATATTCGCAATCGGATGTTTTACTTTCTTTATGGACTGGGTTACACAGACAGCGGCAGGAGCACAAAGTGCAGTAAGTTTTGTATTTTTAACACTTATCGGGTTAAACTTTCTTTTAGAACTTTTGGTTAATGTGATTTTAAGTCCCGTTATCGTACGACTTTTAAAAATCAGAAAGGCGTGACATATATGGAAACAATAATAGGAATTGATATAGGCGGCTCTACAACTAAAATTGTAGGTCTTACCATTGATGGCGATGTTATCGGCAATCTGCAGGTTACTGCGGCAGACCCCGTAACTTCCGTTTATGGCGCTCTGGGAAAATTCTTACAGGAAAACAACATTACTTTAAACGAAATAAAGCAAATAATATTAACAGGTGTTGGGGCTTCATTTTTTAACGACGATATTTACGGCGTACCCACAAAAACTGTTGACGAATTTCAGGCAATAGGTCTTGGAGGACTTCATCTTTCAGGCAAAAAAGAAGCGTTAATTGTAAGTATGGGCACAGGAACTGCCTATGTAAGAGCAGACGGAAGTAACATCACCCACATCGGCGGAAGCGGTGTAGGCGGAGGAACACTGGTTGGTCTTTGCGGCAAACTTGTTAATGCCCATCAGTTTTCCACAGTAATAGAAAAAGCCAACGGCGGAGACTTGTCCACCATCGACCTTGTTATAAGCGATATATCAAAAAATGTAATTACCACCTTGCCCCCCAACACAACGGCATCAAACTTCGGTAAAATGTCTGACACCGCAACTGATGCAGACATTACTTTAGGCGTTATAAATATGGTGTTCCAGACTATCGGTATGCTTGCGGTTTTCGCTTGTAAAAACGACAGTATAAAAGACATAATATTAACGGGAATGTTGTCAACATTGCCTCAGGCA
>JAFQVC010000197.1 GCA_017408205.1 Clostridia bacterium
CCTCTTGCGCCTCTTAATGAAGCACTTGCGATAATCTGGGCAATTTGTGATACAGAGGTACTGTCTGTTGCCAGTAACTCTCTTGATGCGGCACTTACCGTCATTGACATATTAGTACCTGTATCTCCGTCAGGAACTGGGAATACGTTTAAATCGTCAACCATTTGTTTCTGGTTTGCAAGATTATTTGCACCGCTAATAACCATACTTTTAAAAAGTATGCCGTCTATAATACTTTGCAATGTGTTCACTCCTTAGGGTGACAGAAGTTATCCAAACCTCGATTTTCAAAGGTCTCTGCCACGTTAAAATACTCGGTAATCCTTAACTTACACGAACGCTTTCTACATTAACGCTTACTGATTTTACAATAAAGCCTGTAAGGTTCTCAATGTCGTATTTAACTCTTTCGATTATGCCGTCGCAAATTGTTTTTATATTTGCACCATATTGTATTATTACATGTATTTCAATTACAAGACCGTCTTCGTTAGAAGTAACTTTAATGCCTTTTTTGGCTGATGACTTCTTAAGTAGTGATGCCAGACCGTCTGCTGTGTTTCGTGTAGCCATACCAACTACGCCGTAGCATGTCATAGCGGCTTCACCGGCAATACTTGCCAAAACATCGTTGTCAACCATAATTTCTCCACAACTGTTTGTTATTGAAGCATACATAAAATCACTGCCTTTCCATTTTATATATAATTATTTTAATACAAAACTCAGAAAATATCAATACTATTTTGAATTTTCAGTATATTTTTAACAGAAAATTAAAAAAATACTGGTAAAAGGGTGTGTAAATATGCTTAGAATAACAGGATTTATATCGGGACTGGTAAACGGTCTTTTAGGTACAGGCGGAGGAATTATACTGGTAACCGCAACTAAAATTATGGGAGTAAAACCAAAGGTTGCCCATGCAACAGCGCTTACAGTTATACTGCCCTTATGTATTGTGTCAATTGTTATGTATTTTAAAAACGGACACTTAGAAGTATTACCTGCAGTACTGGTAGGTATAGGTGGGACTTTAGGCGGTTTTATCGGTGCAAAGTTACTTAAAAAAACCCCCGACACCTGGCTTAAAATTCTTTTTGGTATTACAACTATAGTTCTTGGAGTAATGATGTTTCGGAGGTAATATATGTACGTTGTACTGTTGATTGCAGGGTTGTTGTCAGGAATAATAACGGGAATGGGACTTGGTGGAATAGTGCTTATTCCCGCCCTTACCATGCTTCTGGATTTTCCGCAAAAAGTGGCTCAGGGAATTAATCTTGTGTATTTTATACCTACTTCTCTTGTTGCACTTTTTGTTCACAATAAAAATAAAAATCTTGATTTCAAACTTACAAAACCTCTTGTAGTCTGGGGCGTTTTGGGCGCGTTTGCAGGGAGTATGCTGGTTGGAGTTATCCCTGCACAGATTTTAAGAAAAATATTTGCAGTACTCCTTTTGGCAATTGGTATATATCAGGTTGTTACTGTAAATTGTTCTTGTAAAAAGTAGGGGGATTACCTGTTATTCTTTTAAACATTGTGCTGAAATAGTTCTGGTCGGTGAACCCCAGAGCGTATGCGGTATCTGACACGGAGTTCCCTTCTTTCAGCAATACTTTCGCCTTGTTGACCTTTAATTTGTTAAAGTATGTCTTGATACCTATTCCTGTACATTTTGTAAA
>JAFQVC010000198.1 GCA_017408205.1 Clostridia bacterium
CGAATAGAAAAAGCAATGGCAAAAGAGGGGTTTTTGGAAAAAGTATTTAACCCTGAAGAAATAGAATATATAAAGGACAATCCCTTACGCTGTGCAGGGCTTTTTTGTGCAAAAGAAGCGGTGGCAAAAGCAACAGGCCTTGGTCTTTCTAAAACAGGCATAAAAAACATTCACATTTCCCACACAAAAGAGGGTGCACCAACAGCCACAGTTGACGGTACAGAATATGTTTTTCACCTGTCAATTTCTCACTCGGAGAACTATGCAACAGCCACAGCAATTTGTCTTTTAAAGGACTGATTAAAATGAAACTTATAACTGTTGAACAAGCAAAAAGAATAGATTATGATACTATAAACAATTACGGCGTACCCCAAAGCCTCCTTATGGAGGTAGCAGGGAAAGCCGTTGCAGACGAAACGTTTCTTGGTACGGACAAAATCTATGCCGTAGTATGCGGAAAAGGGAACAACGGGGGAGACGGATGCGTTTGTGCCCGTCACCTTTATTCCATGGGTGCAACCGTTACAATAGTTACTCCCGTACCTTTTGACAGTGAGCCGTTAAAAATCGCACAAAGTTTTGGAGTACCTGTTACAACTGACTGGGAAAATTCCATAAAGAGTGCAGACGTTGTTGTTGATGCAATACTTGGCATCGGTGCACAGGGGGAACCAAAACCGCCTTTTGACCGTGTTATTGATTTAATAAACCAAAAGGAATACGTGGTATCAGTTGACGTTCCCACAGGGGTAAACGCCGACACAGGGGAAGTTGCAGCATCCGTTATTAAAGCGGACAAAACTGTTACTTTCGGCTTTGCAAAAGCAGGACTTATGATGTACCCCGGGCGGAAATACGCAGGAGAAATAACAGTTAAAGAAATTGGCTTTATGGCAAAGGACCTGAAAACAGAAATATATACAACAGATGAAATCAAATTACCTTACATCAGTCCCGATGCACACAAGTTTCAAAAGGGCAGTGTAGCAGTAGTTGCAGGGTGCGAAAAATATATGGGAGCACCGTATCTGTCGGCGGTTTCAGCCCTTCGTTCGGGGTGCGGAATAGTAACGTTATTTCACCCCACAACGGAAAATTACACCGCAATATGTCCCGAACTTATTTCGGTAAAATGCAAAAGCGAAAATGGTGTGTTTTCAGTTGATGCAATACCCGAAATACTGTCAGGCATTGAAAAAGCGAAGGCGGTAGTTTTGGGCCCGGGCCTTTCTGTTACTGACAGTACAAGGGCACTTGTAACAGAAATAATTAAAAATTACAAAGGAACACTTGTCCTTGATGCAGACGGAATAAACGCCGTAACTCCGAATATACTTAAAGAAAAAACCTGTGAAATTATAATTACCCCGCACATCGGGGAAATGGAACGGTTCTTGGGGACAACCGTAACTGATGATTTAACCGGTATAGCCAAAAAGACAGCACAGGAATATAATGTTACTGTGGTGTTAAAATCTGCTTCAACCGTTGTGGCATCGCCTGATGACTGTGTTTTTCTAAACACCCTCGGCAACTGCGGAATGGCTACTGCAGGAAGCGGTGACGTTTTAGCAGGAATAATCGGCAGTCTTTGTGCACAGGGTTTTTCACCTCGGGACAGTGCCGTAAACGGAGTTTTAATTCACAGCATTGCAGGGGACAGAGCACGGGACAAAAAAGGTGAACATTATATGAACGCAACAGATATTATAGAGGAGATAAGGTTAAAATGATAAGCAAGTACAGGACCTGGTGCGAAGTAAATTTAGACACCATATATGAAAATTTCATAAAGTACAGAAATTTTGTAGGAAAAGACACTAAAATTATGGCGGTAATAAAAGCAGACGCTTACGGTCACGGTGCAATTCCCTGTGCCGAGAAACTGCAGGGGGTTACAGACTATTTTGCAGTTGCTTTTGCAGACGAAGCCATTGATTTAAGAGAAAACAACATTACCGCACCGATACTTATTCTGGGTTATTCCCCGAAAACCACCGCAAAAACGATTGTGGAGAACGATATAACCGCTACGGTTTACGATGTTGACTGTGCAAAGGAACTGTCCAAAGAGGCAAAAAAACAGGGCAAAACTGCAAAAATCCATATAAAGATTGATACAGGTATGTCAAGAATAGGATTTATCTGGGACAGCCCCGAAACAATAAAGCAAATCACAGAAATATCAAAACTGGAAAACATAGAAACAGAGGGTATTTTTACCCACTTTGCCACCGCCGACGAGGAGGACTGCACCTTTACAAATCTGCAGTTCAGGCGTTTTATGTCAATAGTAAACACTCTTGAAAAAAGCGGCGTAAAATTTAAAATAAAACATTGTTGCAACAGTGCAGGTGCTATGAGATTTCCAGATATGCACCTTGATATGGTAAGAATAGGCATTGGTCTTTACGGATGCTATCCGTCGGAATTTAATTACAACCTTGACCTTGCTCCTGCAATGTCTATGAAAACAAGAGTTGTTAACGTAAAAACCGTAAAAAAAGGCGATTCCGTAAGTTACGGCGCAACCTTTACAGCAAAAGAGGACATGAAAGTTGCCACCATTTCCGTTGGCTATGCTGACGGGTACTTAAGAACACTGTCAGACAAGGCGAGTGTTCTTGTAAACGGAAAATATGCAAAAATTTTAGGCAGAATTTGTATGGACTTATGTATGATTGATGTTTCAGATGTTAATAATATTAGTGTTGGTGATGAAGTTCTTCTTTTTGGTACCAAAGATGACGGAATTTTGCCCGTCAGCCAGTTGGCTTCTATTTCAGAAACAATTTCATACGAAATACTTTGCGGTATGGCAAAACGTGTCCCCCGCATATATACTCACGTCATCTTCGCATCTTAAAACTATCCATTTTTTGATGCAGAACAAGCAAAAAATGCGAGATAATCCTGACGGATATCTTGTGTTTTTTGTGAAGCTATGCGCTAAAAATGGTGTTTTAAGACGATTTATCCCTATGCGAAGATGACGTAAAGTAGTTTCCTTTTATTGACATTGACTGTGCTACATAAAGGGTATATAATTAACTATATAGAGATTAGATATTATATAGGAAAACAGGGGGAATGGTAAGGTGACACAGCATAAAAAAGTGTTGATATCTGTACCGTCTGAATTATTGGACCGGCTTGACGGCTTCGCAAAAAAAATCGGAACCAGCAGAAACGAAGCAGTCAGATGTGCCATAAAGCATTACCTTTCAGCAAAAAAACGCGAGGAAACAGACGAGTTGCTGAAAGAAGGGTATATTGCCATGGCAAAAATAAACAGCGAATACGCCGAAGA
>JAFQVC010000199.1 GCA_017408205.1 Clostridia bacterium
AACGGGCTTTCGTCACTTTATCCGAACATTCCCAAGGAACAGTTGAAATCAATAATTTACAATGTTGCAAACAATGAAAATATACGCGGAGAGCAACTTACTTTAGAGCAATTTATACAAATTTGTGAAAATATTGTTAAAACATTTGCAATTTGACAAAATTGTGATATAATGTTAAATGAGGTTATTTGATTTATTTAAATATATTACTATAAATGGAGGGAAAGATTATGACAAATAACAAAAAAGTTCTGGCTTGGATTGAAGAAATGAAAGCCATGACAAAACCCGACAAAGTTGTATGGATTGACGGCAGCGAAGCCCAGTACAAACAACTTGAAGACGAAGCAGTTGCAGACGGTACACTACTTCGCCTTAATGAAGAAAAATTACCTGGCTGTTTCTTGCACAGAACTGCAGAAAACGACGTTGCACGTGTTGAAGACAGAACATTCATCTGTGCCAACACAAAAGAAGAAGCAGGTCCTACTAACAACTGGATGGACCCAAAAGAAATGTATGCAAAACTTACAAAATTGTTTGACGGTTCAATGAAGGGCAGAACAATGTATGTTGTTCCATTTATTATGGGCCCTGCAAAATCACCGTTCAGCAAAGTAGGTATTGAACTTACAGACAGCATTTATGTTGTACTTAACATGAAGATTATGACTCGTGTAGGTAAAATTGCGCTTGAAGAAATCGGTGAAAACGGCGATTTCACAAAATGCTTACACAGTAAAGCAAATATAGACCCTGAAGAAAGATACATTGTTCAGTTCCCTCAGGACAACACAATCTGGTCTGTTAACTCAGGCTACGGCGGTAACGTTTTACTTGGTAAAAAATGCTTTGCGTTAAGAATTGCATCTTACCTTGGTAAAATGGAGGGCTGGATGGCTGAACATATGCTTATTTTAGGTCTTCAGAATAAAGAGGGCGATGTTAAGTATATTTCTGCTGCATTCCCAAGCGCTTGTGGTAAAACAAACCTTGCTATGCTTATTCCTCCAAAGGAATTGGATGGCTATAAAGTATTTACAGTAGGTGATGATATTGCGTGGTTAAGAGTTGGTCCTGACGGACGTCTTTGGGCAATCAATCCCGAAGCCGGATTCTTCGGTGTTGCACCCGGTACAAGTTCAAAAACCAACTTCAATGCTTTGGAATCAACAAAGAAAAATACAATATTTACAAACGTTGCACTTCGTGATGACAACACAGTATGGTGGGAAGGTCACGACGATGCTGCTCCGGAGCATGCTCTTGACTGGACAGGTAAAGAGTGGACACCTGATATGGGTACAAAAGCCGCTCATCCTAACTCAAGATTTACTGCTCCTGCAAGTCAGTGCCCCTGCATTTCACCTGAATTTGAAAACCCCAACGGTGTGCCGATCAGTGCTATCATCTTCGGTGGAAGAAGAGCAAAAACAACTCCGCTTGTATATGAATCATTTGACTGGAATCACGGTGTATTTGTTGGTGCTACAATGGCATCAGAAACTACTGCTGCTGCAACAGGTGCAGTTGGTGTGGTAAGACGTGACCCAATGGCTATGAAACCGTTTATCGGTTACAATGTTGGTGACTATTTTGCACATTGGATTGAAATGGGTAAAAAGATTTCTAATCCGCCTAAAATCTTTAACACAAACTGGTTCAGAACAAACGAACAGGGCAAATTTATTTGGCCCGGTTTCGGCGACAATATGAGAGTTCTTCTTTGGATTTTAGACAGATGCGAAGGTAAAGTGGATGCGGTTAAAACTCCTATCGGTTACCTGCCTAAGAAAGAAGACTTAATGTTAGACGGTCTTGACATTTCAGAAGAAGTATTAAATGAATTGTTAAGTGTTGACAAAGAAGTATGGATGGATGAAGTTGCTCAGATTAAAGAATTGTTCGGTGGTTTTGAAAGATTACCTCAGGAAATGGCTGACCAGTTAAAAGCATTGGAAGAAAGACTTAAATAATTGAATCTTTAAAGACTGTATTGAATTTTCAATACAGTCTTTTTTGTTTGTAATAAAAATGGACAAAGCCCAATATACTTTTATTGGTGATGACATTGAGAAAAATTTTGCCTGACGGATTACGTCATTTGTTGGAAACTGAAAATTTAAGAGAAATACGTCTCCGTACCAACAGACACATTACATTAAACGTTGGCGGAAATATTAAGTTGACCCGCTATGTTGCTCAGAAAGAAGATATTATGTACTGTGTCAAGAACGCCTGCAACAGTTCTGTATATGCTTTTATTGATGAAATTAAAAATGGTTTTGTAACAATAAAGGGAGGGCACAGAATAGGCGTTTGCGGTAAAGTGATTATAAGAGACAACAAACTTGAAAACATAGTTGATTTTAACGGAGTCAACATAAGGATTGCAAGGGAAATAAAAGGATGTGCAAACGACCTGAGCGTAGCAATTAAAGAAAGTACTCTTGTTATTTCTCCGCCTGGTTGCGGTAAGACAACAATACTTCGTGACATTTCAAGAATTTTAGGTGAAAACAACAATGTTTCGGTAGTTGATGAACGGGGAGAAATTGCAGGGTGTTACAACGGAGTTCCCCAGTTTGATGTGGGTGAGATGACAGATGTACTTGATTTGTGTCCGAAAAAATATGGTATAGAGTTAGTATTAAGGGCGATGAGCCCAAATTACATAATTACTGACGAAATAGGCAAAGACGATATTGTTTCAATAAAAAAAGGAATATTAAGCGGTGTGAAATTTATTGCATCTGCACACGGAAGCAGTATTGAAGAAGTTATAGGTCGGCTTGAAATCACAAAGAACACTTTTTCAAATTATATATTGTTGGGACAAAATGCCAGAGTAATAAAACAAGTAAAAGCAGGTGATATAAATGTTTAAAATTATAGGCGGGTTATGTGTAGTGGCGGCGACGTCAAAAATCGGCTATAAAAAAGCAGACAAATATGAAAAACGTTTAAAGGATTTAAAGAGTTTCGAAAGTGCATTATGGCTTTTAAAAAGCGAAATGGAATTTTCTATGCCTGTATTAAAAGATGCATTTTACATTTGTTCATCGCTTGTGCAAAAAAATGTTGGTGACATTCTTTTGGATGTAAGCAATAAACTAAATGAAGGTATTGATGTTGTTGCAGCGTGGTGTGATGCAATTGACAAAGGTGAACATTCTCTTAATAAAGAAGATGTAATTATTATTAAAGAGTTTGCAAATGCGTTAGGAACAAGTGATATAAAACTACAGTTGGAAAATATAGCAAATACAGTTTCACGACTTAAGATAAGGCAGGAAAATGCAATGGAAAATTACAAAAAATACTGTAAAATGTGCAAAACTCTTGGGGTAACGTCGGGAATTTTGATTGTCACATTATTTATTTAAGGAGAAGGCAGATGGATATAGGAATAGACCTTATATTTAAAATTGCAGCAATAGGTATTGTGACTGCAATTGTTAATCAGATGCTCAATAAAGCAGGTAAAGAAGAACTTGGTCTTATGGCATCTCTGGCAGGGATAATAATAGTGGTTTTAATGGTTGTAGAAAAAGTCAGTTATCTTTTTAACTCTGTAAAAGCTTTATTTGACTTATGATTTTTAAAATATTAGGCATAGGACTTGTTTCAGTTTTTTTATCTCTCTCGGTTAAAAAAACAAATAAAGAGGCGGCAAGTGTTGTATCTATTGTTTCGGGAGTTTTAACAGTTATTCTCCTGATGCCGTATATAAGGGAGATAATAAATAATCTTGAAAGTTTTTCTGCCAAAAACAATATTCCTGAAAATTACATAAAACTGTTAATCAAAGTACTGGGTATTGGGTTTTTAAGCGAGTTTTGTGCTTCTGTTGCAAAAGATGCAGGCGAAAACTCCATTGCACAAAAAATACAGTTGGGCGGGAAAGTGCTTATAATGGTACTTGCTATGCCATTGTTTAATACCTTGATTACGATGATAACTGATTTGTTGTAGGGAGACACTTATGAAGAAAATTATTGCGGTTTTACTAATGTTACTTATATTTACGGAAGTTAAAGCGACAGAAATTGAGCAGTATTCGGGCGGTTTTAATTATAATGAAACGGTAAGCGATTTAAAGACGGGTAATTACAAATTTGACATATCCGAAATATTCAATTCGATTTGTGAAAAACTGACAGGTTACATAAAAGAAAACTACAGTTATGCAATAACCCTTCTTGTAGTTGCGCTTTTTTCATCGGTTGCAGAAAACATAGAAAAAAGTTTTGACTCGAAAAGCGGAATTACTTTCTTTATTTTCTTTACGGTAATAATAATTTACGGAACTTCTGTTTTTAAACAATGTATGGAATTATCCGTAAGTACTTTGGATAATCTGATTTTGTTTGTCAACGCTCTTTATCCTGTTATGCTGACTAACGTTGCTTCAGGGGGAATGGTTGCGGTTGCAACAACGCTGCATCCTGTTCTTATGTATTGCGGTGAGGCGGTAATGATGATAATTAAAACGGTGATTTTTCCTGCATTATCTGTTGGTATGGCACTAAAAACCGCTAATTTGTTTTCTCAGGATATTCAGGCGGAACGCCTTTCCCAGTTGATTGACGGGTTTATAAAGTGGACTGTAGGAATTATGATGACGTTGTTTGTAGGTATTGTTACTGTGACGGGAATAACCGCACCGACTATTGACAGCGTAAGCATAAGAGCAACAAAATTTGCAATAGGCAGTTTCATTCCTATGGTGGGGAACGTGATTTCCGATTCCTTTGATATTATTATGAACAGTTCATCCGTAATCAAGGGAAGTGTTGGTGTTGCTGGTCTTATTAATGTTTTATTTATATGTTTTACACCATGTTTACGACTTGCATCTGTTTGTCTGGTGCTTAATATTTGCAGTGCTTTGGTTGAGCCGGTATGCAATAAAAAAATTGTGCAGTTGATAGGTGCTTTTGGAAAAAGTACCTTTACCATGTTTGGAATACTTTGTGCCTGTGCCTGTATGTTTGTTTTATGTACGGGAGTATTGGTTGGGATAAAGGCGGTGTAGAATGGGGTTTATAAGAACTGTAATTGTACTTATTCTGATTAAGCCATTGATTAATATAATTTTGCCTGACGAAAACATAAAGAAATATATTAATTTTGTAGTTGGACTTATGGTAATAATTCTTCTTACAGCACCAATTTCCAAAATTGAATTTAAAAATATTTTTAATTTTGAGAATAACGTAACTGTTCCTGATTACAAGGCAATAAGCGATAAAAATATTAAAGAGATTTACAGGCAACAGTTGGAAAAGGATTTATCGGGCAAGTTCAATGTGAAAGTGGAAGTGGAGGTTGATGACAATTTAAAAATAATTGACATACAGTCAGAAAAACAACAAGAAATTGAGGAGTATTTAGGCATATGAATGATTTTTTTAAAGCCAACAAAATATACATTTCTCTTCTTGCTTTAGGTATAATTCTGTTTTTTATACCGTCATTAAACTTTGGTGACAGTACAGAAGAAAGGTTTATTGAGGTAATTAAAAACGTGCAGGGAGTAGGCAATGTAGAAATAGTGGTTAATTACGGAGAAGACGGAAAAGTGGAGGGGGCGGTAATTGTTGCAGAAGGTGCGGGAAACAGTACCATAAAAAAACAGATTACAGACGCCGCTGCAACTGCATTTGGAGTTTCTTCGTATAAAATTCAGGTATTATCATATAAACAGGAGGTTAAGTAAATGAATGTTTTTAAAAAATTGGGTTTAGGTAAAAGGCAGATAATTTTAAGCGGACTTATAATTTTAATAGGTATTGCGGGCTACATAAATTTTAATTATACCGATATTCCCGTAGAACAGGATAACATTGAAGAAATATCTGTGCCTACCGCTTCTCTGCCCGTTGACGAATTTGTACAGTTAAAAGCGGAAAGGGATACAGCCAAAGAACAAAGCATAGATGTTTTGCGGGAAATAGTTGACAACGAAAAAACTTCAAAGGAAGAAAGGGATATCGCACAGCAACAAATGGTAACAGCAGTAACGAATATGGAAAAGGAAAAGATAATTGAAGGTCTTCTATCAGCAAAAAATTTTTCTGATTCAATAGTTTATATTTCAACTGACAACGTAAATGTGATTGTTAAAACAGAAGGGTTAGTACCTACACAGATAGCACAAATCAAAGATATTGTGATAGAAAATACCGCTTTTGGTGCAGATGATATTAAAATAGTTGAAAAAAATTACTAAAACCCCTTTTATTTTTATTTTATTTGTGATAAACTAACAATATAGAAAAATATCAGGAGGCGTTAATATGGCTGATAAAACAAGCGAAGTTTTGACAAACGGTAACGTGCAGATTTCAGATGAAGTTATTGCAGTTGTATCAAGCGTTGCTTCTATGGAAATAGAAGGCGTTTGCGGTATGGCATCTTCATTTTCAAGTGGTATTGCCGAACTAATGGGCAAAAAAACATATTCTAAAGGTGTTAAGTCATCGATTGAAGGCAATGACGTAAAAATTATTGTATCAATTATTGTAAAATACGGCTGTAAAATTCAGGAAGTTGCCTGGAAAGTTCAGCAAAACGTTAAAGAAGCAGTTGAGAATATGACAAGTCTTAACGTAACTGCAGTTGACGTTTGCGTTGTAGGAATTGACAATCAACCTGAGAAAGCGGCAGAAAAAACTGAAGAATAATTGGAGGCGGCACAAATGAGAATTTTGGTAACCGGAGGCGCCGGTTATATTGGCAGTCACACCTGCGTTTTGCTTTTGGAGGCAGGGTATGAGATTGCGGTTTTAGACAATCTTGACAATAGTTGTGAAGAGTCTTTAAAAAGAGTTAAGGAAATTACAGGTAAAGATTTTAACTTCTACAAGGTTGATTTGCTTGATTATGATGATGTAAATGAAGTATTTAACAAAGAGAAATTTGACGCGGTTATTCACTTTGCGGGATTAAAAGCAGTTGGTGAATCCTGTGCCATTCCCTTAAGATACTATCATAATAATATTACAGGTACTCTTAATTTGTGTGACATTATGGCTAAACACGGTTGCAAGAAACTTGTATTCAGTTCTTCTGCAACTGTGTATGGCGACCCTCACACAGTTCCTATTAAAGAGGATTTCCCGTTGTCTGCTACCAACCCTTGCGGTCAGACAAAATTAATGATTGAGTACATTTTAAAGGATTTGTATAAATCTGACAACGAATGGGATATTGCGATTTTAAGATACTTTAACCCCGTTGGTGCACATAAGTCGGGTAAAATCGGCGAGGACCCCAACGGTATACCCAACAACCTTATCCCTTATGTTTCACAGGTTGCAGTAGGAAAACTTGAATGTTTAAGTGTATTTGGCAATGACTATAATACTAAAGACGGAACAGGTGTACGTGATTATATTCACGTTGTTGACCTTGCAAACGGTCACTTAAAAGCATTGGAAAAAATTGCAACAAAATCAGGAGTTGTAGTTTATAATTTAGGTACGGGTACAGGTTATTCCGTACTTGATATGGTAAAAGCATTTGAAAAGGCGTCAGGAAAAACTGTAAAATACAAGATTGCACCAAGACGTCCAGGGGACATTGCTGAATGTTATGCAGACCCCACAAAAGCAAGAGAAGAACTTGGTTTTATTGCAACACATACATTAGATGATATGTGCAAAGATACTTGGAGATGGCAGGAGGATAACCCAAATGGATACAAATAAGACAACACTTGCGGTACTTGCAGCAGGAATGGGAAGCAGATTTGGTGGCTTAAAACAAATTGAGCCCCTTGGTCCTAACGGACAAGTTATTATTGATTACTCGGTTTACGATGCAGTTGAAGCGGGCTTTAATAAAGCAGTACTTATTATTAAAAAAGAAATTGAGCACGATTTCAGAGAAGTAATAGGTAAAAGAATTGAAAAAATGATTGATGTTGACTATGCTTTTCAGGAACTTGATAAAGTTCCCTCATGGTTTACAGTTCCTGAAGAGAGAACTAAACCCTGGGGTACAGGTCACGCTATCCTTTGTGCAAAAGACGTAATTGACACACCTTTTGCAGTAATAAACTCTGATGACTATTACGGTAAAGAAGCATACGGTTTGCTTCACGATTTCCTTGTAAAAGGAACAGATGAATTCTGTATGGCGGGATTCCAGTTGAAAAATACATTAACTGATAACGGTACTGTTTCAAGAGGTGTTTGCGAGGTTGGAGCAGACGGAAAGTTGTCAAGTATTGTTGAACGCACAAAGATTAAAGACTGCAAATACACAGAAGACGGTGAAAACTGGGTTGATTTACCTGACGATACTTTGGTTTCAATGAACATGTGGGGATACACAACTAAAGTGTTTGATTTTCTTGAAGATGGTTTTGACAAATTCTTAAAAGAAAACGGAACTGTTCCAAAGAGCGAATATTTCCTACCGTTGATGGTTGACGATGTTATAAAAACAGGAAAAACTTCAGTGTCTGTATTGCCTACAAACAGCAGATGGTACGGTGTTACATACAAAGAAGATAAAGATTCTGTTGTAAAGGCATTTAAAGAATTAACTGATAAAGGAATGTATAAGGGCTTGTAAATTCAAGCCCTTTTTCTTTTTTCGACAGTATTTTTGATTTATGTAGTTTATAATAAATTCAGGATGTGATTTTTGTGACGGTATATCTTGATTTATATTTTGCAATTAATTTTGTTTTTAACTACATAATACTTTGTATAACTAAAAAAATCCTTGGTTATGACAGAAAAATATTGTGCGGAACTTTTATTGCTACTGTGTTTTCTTTTTTATATCTGTATGCAGATTATTTTTTATTGAAAATAATATATCCGCTGATAATTGTCTTAATAACCTTCGGAATAAACAAATTTATTTATTCCGTAATTACATTTTTGCTGGTAAGTTTTGCTTTCGGCGGATGTCTTTATACAGTATTCGGACTTATAAATTACAACTATAACAAGGTGAAATTTTTATGCCTGATTATTATATGCACTTTGTTTTGTTTCATACTGCTTAATATTTTCTGCGGGTTTTATAAAAATTTTCTGGTAAAAATAAAAGGAAAACGGGAACTCGTTATAGAATATAATAATTCTGTCGCAAAAATTTACGGAGTTATTGACACGTGCAATTCCCTCTCTGACCCATATTTTAATTTGCCTGTAATTGTAGCTGACAAATTAAAGATTAAAGAACTTATATCTGATAACGGGAGTTTTTTTCTTGTTCCTTTTAGTTCAGTAGGAACAAAAAGCGGTCTTATGAGATGCTTTTTGCCTGACAGAGTGTTGCTTTCGGGAAAAGAGATAAACTGTGTAATAGGTATAAGTGAGACAAAACTATCTTGCGACGGTCTTATAAACCCGTCATTAATTTTACAGGAGGTATAAAAATGATTTCACAGTTATTATTTGCACTTCGTAAGTTGTTCGGTTGTTGCCCTGGCGACGTACATTATATCGGCGGTTCAGATACATTGCCGCCGCCATTATCACAAAAGGAGGAACAGGAAGTAATTAGAAATTTACATACTGATGAAAATGCCCGTTCAAAACTGATTGAACACAATTTACGTTTGGTAGTTTACATTGCAAGAAAATTTGAAAACACGGGAATTTATATTGAGGACCTGATTTCAATAGGCACAATCGGGCTCATTAAAGCGGTCAATACTTTTAACGCAGAGAAAAACATAAAACTTGCCACATACGCGTCCCGTTGCATAGAAAACGAAATACTTATGTATCTTCGGAAAAACAATTTGTCGAGAACAGAAATTTCTATTGACGAACCGTTAAACACAGACTGGGACGGAAACGAACTTTTGCTGTCTGATATTTTAGGTACTGATAATGATGTGGTGAACAAACAACTTGACGAAGAGGTGGACAGAGACTTATTAAAAATTGCAATGTCTAAATTAAGCGACAGAGAACTTGAAATTATGAAAATGCGTTTCGGCCTGGGAAGTACTGAGGAAAAAACACAAAAGGAAGTGGCTGATATTCTTGGTATCTCTCAATCGTACATTTCCCGACTTGAAAAAAGAATAATTGCAAGATTAAAACGAGATATATCCAAAATGATTGAATAACTTGACAAGTTTACGAACTCCCCTTATAATTAATTTGATTATAAGGAGAGTTTTTTATGGCTTTTATTAAGAAAAATTTTGTAATGTGCATCGCTTTTGTTCTGGCGATTATTACCTGTTTTATAATTCCGCCTGACAAAAGTTATATCGATTATTTTGATTTTAAAACACTTGCCTGTCTTTTTTGCACACTTGCCTGCGTCTGTGCACTTAAAAACATTAAGTTTTTCAGGATAGTTTCTGAAAAAATTGTGGTTTATTTTAAGACGGCAAGAAGTGCTGTAATTGCACTTGTTTATATTACTTTCATTGGCTCAATGTTGCTTGCCAACGATATGGCTTTAATTACGTTTTTACCTTTGGGGTATTATGTTTTGAAGTCAACCGATAATTTCGAGTATATGAATTTTACGTTTATAATGCAAAACATTGCGGCTAATTTAGGCGGTATGCTTACGCCGTTTGGTAATCCTCAAAACCTTTATTTATATTCGTATTATCATATTCAAAACGGTGAATTTATTAAAATTATGTTTTTGCCATTTATAATTTCTGTTGTATTAATTACTGCCTGTTGCTTTAAAATACCCAACAAGCCATTGTTACTTGTTAAAGAGACAGATGTGAAACTAAACGTTAAAAGGGCAGTGATTTACGGAATATTATTTGTACTTTCAATACTTCTTGTTTTCAGAATCGTGCCATATATTACTGGACTTGTAATTATTACTGCTTTAATATTTATTCTTGACAGAACTGCTTTAAAAAAGGTGGATTATCCCCTTTTACTGACATTCGTTGCATTTTTTGTATTTGCGGGTAATATGGCAAGAATTCCTGCTGTCAATGCCTTTTTGGGAGGACTTGTGAATAAGAATACTTTGCTTTACGGTGTTTTGTCCTGTCAGGTTATGAGCAATGTACCGAGTGCTGTTTTGCTTTCTAAATTTACAACCAATTATCCTGCACTTTTAGTTGCGGTAAACATAGGAGGAGCAGGCACGCTTATTGCATCCCTAGCAAGTCTTATAACTTTTCGCGAATACATAAAAAGACAGCCCACTCACGCCTTGTCCTATTTAAAGAAATTTACTTTTTACAATGTAATGTTTTTGATTATTTTATATTTTATTATGAGTATTGTGTTATAGGAGTAATATATGACTAAGAAAATTATTGAAAAATGGTACAAAAAACTTGACTTTAAAAGTGAATATGATGAACAGTTCTATGAGTATCTTAATACTATAGATATTTCTCCAGACACAGCCATTGAAAATTACGATTTAAAGTGTGAAGATTTAAAGAAAAACTTCTTGGCAGTATTATATATGTGCGAAAGCGTAGAGAAATTTTACAAGGAAAAAGGTATTGGTGATGACATTTTAACTGATACTTTAGAGGATATTGTAAGGTGGACAGATGTGTGGACTGATTTTAACGGTTATTTGTGTTTTGGTGAAATGAGCTGGATTGCACTGCATTTAAAATGCAAACTTTATAAATTAGGCAGGTTACAGTTTGCAATGGACGATACCTGGTGGGAAGTAAAAGAACTTGGAATAAAGGAAAAAGACCCCGTCTTAGGCGTTCATATACCTAGAGATGGCTCCCTTGCAAGAGATAAGGTTGTTGCTTCTTTAAAACTTGCAAATGAATTTTTTCCGAAGTTTTTTCCCGAACATAAGTACAGATACTTTTGTTGTAAGTCGTGGCTTTTAGATGACACTTTAAAGAAAATTTTACCGCCCGACAGCGGAATTGTAACTTTTGGTGATATGTTTATAAAAATAGAACAGGAGCCACACGACAGTATATTGAATTTCGTTTTCGGCAAAGGTGCAACAAGGGATAAAATAGACCAATATAAATGCGACAGCACTCTTACCAAAGGAATTAGTCAATACATAAAAGAGGGAAAAGAGTTTCATTTAACAAGAGGATATATAAAAGCAGATGATTTTTAATCATCTGCTTTTGTTTTATTTTTCTATTGTGATTGTGTGAGTTCTTGTTGTGCTGTTATTTGGTGCTAATTTTATAATACCTGTCTTTTTGGTAAAGTCATAATCGCTTGTGGTATAATCGGGAATACCGCACCAGGGTTCAATGCACACATATTTACTGTTTTTAACAGTCCATATAAGTAATGTTTCAAAATCTTTGAAATCAACTCTTATGCATTTGTTGTCGTTTTTAAGTTTGACTGATTTTGAGTTCAGATTTAAAAATATAAGTGAATCAATATTAAATAATTCGTTTGATAGTTTTAATTCTTTTACATTTTCACCTAAATTTACTTTTCGTTCACAAAGGAGACTTCCGTCAACATCGGCTGAAATCAGGTTTTCATTTTTTTCGAATTCCAGCGTATAATCCCAGAAACCCTCTTCGCACATATAACCTTCGTGGGAGCCGATTGAGAAATACATATCTTTGCTGTCGTTATTGATTACTTTGTATTGGATTTCAATTGACAGTTCCTTTAGTGTATATCTGATTCTTAAGTCAAAGTTAAAGGGATAAACTTTTAATGTTTCTTCGTTTGCACATAGTGAAAACTCTGCACTGTCGTCTGTTTTTTCAACAACTGTAAATTCGCTTAATTTTGCAAAACCGTGTTGGTTTAATGAATAGAATTTTCCGTCGTACATATATTTGTTATCTTTTAAACTGCCGCAAATAGGGAAAAGCGCAGGTGCTCTTCTGCCCCAGAATTTAGGGTCTCCGTTCCACAGATATTCTTTACCGTTTGCTTTGATACTTTGCATTTCTGCAGCCATAGTTGAAATATCAACAGTAATTTTTTCGTTTTTGATTGTAATAATTGACATTGTTTAACACCTCGCAAATATTGTATTAGCATTAACCCCTAATGTCAAGCATATATTTTAAAAAAAGGGGTAATAATTTTGAAAAAAGTTCAGTTGTTTTTTGTGAATGTTTTTATGCTTACGGTAGTTTCATTAATTATACAGTTTATTTCAATAAATTTTAATGTTTATATTACAAACAAAATCGGTGCGGAAGGAACAGGTCTTTTTCATTTGATTCTGTCACTTTACACTATGGCAGTTACTTTTTCCACATCGGGAATTGCACTTACCGTAACCCGTCTTGTGTCAGAACATCTTGCTGTACATAAAGGAACATCGGTTTCCTTTATTTTAAAAAGATGCTTTATATACAGTGCATTATTTGGCTTGGTCGCTTTTGTGGTACTATTTTTAAAATGTGATTTTTTAGGTGAAAAGGTACTTGGTGATTCAAGAACTGTTATGCCGCTTAAAATACTGTCTTTTGGTTTGCCTTTTATCGCATTTTCATCAGTTTTAAGCGGATATTTTACTGCAGTAAGAAAGGTATCCAAAAGTGCTTTTTCGCAACTTTTTGCTTTGATATTAAAAATTATAGTGACGGTCATTCTTTTAAAATCCCAAAACATAAATGTTTTGTTTGTGGGCATTGTATTTGGCGAAATGTGTGAATTTTTACTGATGTTAATGTTATATCTGGCTGAAAAAAGAAAATTGTCTGTAGTTAAGAAAGGTAAAGTTACTGAAAAAATGCTTAAAATTGCATTACCCGTTGCATTCAGTACATATTTGAGGACAGGACTTAATTCGTATAAACAGATAATAATACCTAAAGGTCTTGTAAAATCAGGGCAGTTATATAAAAAAGCACTGGCAGATTACGGTGTAATTAATGGTATGGTATTTCCCATAATTGCTTTTCCTATGAATATTCTTTATTCCTGCGGGAATTTGCTGGTTCCTGAATTGTCAGAATGTCTTGCAAGAGGAAATACGGTACAGATTAAAAGGATAGTAAAAAAAGCACTGAAAACAACAGTTTTGTTTTCAGTGCCCGTGTTTGTCTTTTGCCTTGTATTTCACGACAGTATTGCAACATTGCTTTATCACAATGAAGAAGCAGGAAAATATCTGCTTATATTATGCCCCATAATAATTACTATGTATGTTGATGCAGTTGCCGATGGTATGTTAAAAGGGCTTAATCAGCAAATGTATTCAATGAAGTATAACATTCTTGATTCGGCATTAAGCGTTATACTTTTGTTGTTTTTGTTGCCGAAATACGGCCTTTACGGTTACATAGCGGTAATATATGCAAGTGAAATATTTAACACCACTCTAAGCGTTATGCGGCTTAAAAAAGTGGTGTTTGACTGATTCGTTATTGTTTTGCCATTTCGTCAATGCAGTTTTTGCAAACAAGTTTACCTTTATGCATAATTACATTTTCAACCTGTCCGCAGAAAATACAGCAGGGAACGTGTTTTTTAAGGACAATCATATCACCGTTTAAATATATTTCCATAGGGTCTTTTTTGTTTAAGTCTAATGTCTTTCTGATTTCTCTTGGGATTACTATACGTCCCAATTCATCTATTTCGCGAACAATACCGGTTGCTTTCATCGGAAAACCTCCCTAACATTCATATTAAAAATCATTATAGCATACAATTAAATAAATGTCAATGGAGGGAAAATAATGCTTAATTACATCTGGGGTGGAATGATGCTTATTTCTATAGTTTTTGGCGCTGTAAGCGGTAATTTGCAAAGTGTTGCATCAGAAATTATGAACGGAGCAAAAGAGGGTGTTAATGTTGCATTGTCTTTAGTTGGCGTTATGTGTTTATGGTCGGGAATAATGGAAATAGCAAGTAAAAGCGGATTTACTAAATTCTTCGGGTATTTATTAAGACCTGTAACTAAAATACTGTTTCCCAAATTAAAAGCCGACAGCGAGGCAATGAACGCAATAGTAATGAATATGACTGCAAATATGCTTGGTATGTCCAATGCCGCGACACCTCTTGGAATAAAGGCGGTAAAAGAACTGCACAAGTTAAATCCGGGCAATGTTGCAAGTGATGATATTTGTATGTTTATAGTAATTAATACTGCCTCAATTCAGTTGATTCCGTCAACGGTACTTGCCCTTCGGCAGAGCGTAAATTCTGCAAACATGTTTGAGATTATATTTCCGGTCTGGATAGTAAGTTTGGCAGCAATTACTGCAGGGGTTATTATGTGCAAAGGGGTAAGAAAAGGTGCTTAATTATTTATCGGTAGCAATTATGCCTTTGATTGTATTTTCAATAATTACCTATGGTCTTATGAAAAAAGTTTCCATATTTGACAGTTTTACAAAAGGCGCAAAAGATGGTTTGGAAACAACATTTCGTATTTTGCCATCCCTTGTTGCACTTGTGACTGCGGTATCAATGTTAAGAGCATCGGGATTTATTGATTTTTTATGTAATTTAATGACGCCGTTTCTTGATTTTATCGGGTTTCCGAAAGAACTTGTCCCCTTGTCGCTTATGAGACCCATTTCGGGAAGCGGTGCCCTTGCGGTAATTGATGAAATATTAAAAACTCACGGTGCTGATACGTTTATAGGAAGATGCGCCTCTGTTATGGCGGGTTCTACTGAAACAACATTTTACACTCTTGCAGTTTATCTTGGCAGTGTGGGTATAACCAATTCAAGACATACGGTCAGGTCTGCACTTTGTGCTGACCTGACCGCAATGATTGTAAGTGTAATTATAGTTAAACTTATATTTTACTAACAACAGTCGCATCTGTCGTTACAGCAGTCGTTACCTAACAATCCGCCGTTATCGTTGCACAGGCATACAATAACAATTACAGCTATAATAATCCAAATCCAGTCGTTACCAAATAATCCGCAGTTATTGTTGTTATAAGACATAATATGACCCCTTTCAGAATTTAAACATATGAAACACCAGTTATTATATAGTATTCTTATTACTTATTATTTGTTACCTGCGAGGTGTTTTTTTGAAAAAAGCATTATTACTTATTGTGTTAATTGTTGTTAACAATATATCAGTTTACGCTTTGTCTGCCCAAAGTTCTGTACTTATGGATTTTGAAAGCAGACGTGTATTAATGGAAAACAATGCTCATTTAAGGCGTGGCATGGCAAGTACTACAAAGATTATGACCGCAATAGTTGCTCTCGAAAAAGGAAATCTTGATGACATTGTTACAGTTTCATACAAAGCAAGTACAGTAGAGGGTTCTTCTATGTGGCTCAAATCAGGGGAAGAAATTACACTTCGCAGTTTGTTGTACGGACTTATGCTTAATTCGGGTAATGATGCGGCAACTGCAATTGCAGAACATATAGGAGGAAGTATTGAGGGCTTTGCGGTATTAATGAACGACAAAGCAAAAGAACTTGGTCTTAAAGATACATCATTTACTAATCCTCACGGACTTGATGACGAAAATCACTACACAACTGCTTACGAACTTGGCATTATTACCTGCTATGCTATGGAAAACGAGGTCTTTTGCGACATAGTGAATACCAAAAGAAAGACCATCGAAGGACTTGGGAACGGAATAAACAGAACATTAACCAATCATAATAAAATGCTTACATTATATGACAATGCCGACGGGGTAAAAACGGGTTTTACCAAAAAGTGCGGACGTTGTCTTGTATCCAGCGCAACTAAAGATGATTTAAAGTTAATCGCAGTAACTCTTAATGCACCGGATGACTGGAATGACCATAAAACCATGCTTGATTTCGGCTTTGACAATTACTATAAATTTACAGGTGCGGATAAAAACAGTTATATAAGAACTGTGTCAGTTACAGGTGGTAAGTTTGACAAAGTTTCCTGTTATGCAAAGAAAGAACTGTCCGTTGCGGTAAAAGAAAATGAAAAAACAGAAGTGAAATTTAATTTACCTGAATGTGTAAAAGCACCGGTAATTATCGGGCAAAAACTTGGTACTGCCGAAATTTATGTGGACGGAAAACTGACAGACAGCATCGACGTTGTTGCCGGATACGGGGTTAACAAAAAATTATCGAACAGTTTTTTTGATGTGTTTTATTTTTTGTCTATGGAACTGTTAAGTAAGTTTGTAACATCAGTATAAAACACTTTACTTTTTTGTATTTGTTTGATATAATTAACAGATACGAAAGGTAGGTTAATATGAAACTCTTTACACCTCATTACTTTGAAGATAATTTCTTTAACATTAATTTTGATAAACTTAAAAAAGACGGTATAAAACTGATTATTACGGATATTGACAACACTTTGGTTCCTTATGCAGTTGCCACGCCTACACAGAAAATCAACAGGTTATTTGAAAAATTGCAGATGATGGGTTTTGATATTTGCTTTTTATCCAACAATCAGTCACAGCGTGTTGACGTATTTAACGAAGGACTTGGCTATTATTCCGTAAGTTTAAGCAGAAAGCCACTTCCTTACGGGTATAAACAGTGTATGCAATATCACAACTGCACAAAAGAGGAAACTGTTTTTATCGGTGACCAACTTTTTACCGATATTCTTGGTGCAAAACTTGCGGGCATTAAGTGTATTCTTGTAAAGCCCATTAAAACCAATGACGAAGAGTTTTTCATACGTTTAAAGCGGTCTTTTGAAAAATTTATACTAAAGAAAATCACACCGAAAAAACTTGGTGTAATCGGAACCCCCGTATCCCACAGTATGTCGCCAATTCTTCACGGTTTTTTCTACAGGAAATTCAAGATAAATGCCGTATATAAAAAATACTGTCCCACGTACGAAAATCTTGGGGAATACATTTCCTACTTTAAAGAAAATGGCTTTTTGGGTTTTAACGTTACTGTTCCGTACAAGCAGGTGATTATAAAATATCTCGATTATATCCACCCTGATGCAGAAAAAATCGGTGCGGTAAATACTGTAAAAATTGTTGATGGTAAACTTTACGGATACAATACCGACGGTGACGGTTTTTGTATGCAGATAAAAGATATAAAAGGCAAAGATGTGAAAATTATCGGTGCGGGCGGCTCTGTTTTATCTGTAGTTCACTGCCTTATTAAAAACGGTGCCAAATCTGTTACCATTTATAACAGAACATTGGAGAAAGCGAAAGTCATTGCAGATTTGTATGATAATGTTTGTGCAAAGCCGTTAGATGTATTTAGTGCAGATAATTGTCAGATACTTATTAATGCGGTACTTCTTAACGTTGTAGCGGTTAAAGACCTTGACGGAATAGAAGAGGGCACAGAAGTGTTTGATATTAACTACAACAAAAAAGAAACAGAGTTTATAAAGATGGCGTTAAAGTATAACGTGACAGTTAAAAACGGACTTATGATGCTTGTGAATCAGGGTTTACTTGCTCATAAAATCTGGTTTGGAAAGGAAGAAAACTAATGATAAAATTTGGTCCAGGCGGGAACTGCGAAGATTTTTATGCAAATGGCGGAAAATCTTCGTTGGATATACCAAAATGGTTAGATTCCGTAGGTCTTAACGCCTATGAATACGAGTGCGGACGAGGAGTTAAAATTTCAGAAGAAAG
>JAFQVC010000200.1 GCA_017408205.1 Clostridia bacterium
ATGAACATAATTGGCTGTCTTGACGTGCCAACTTCAGGTCAGTATTTATTAGACGGAGAAGACGTAAGCGGTATGAATGAAATACAACTTGCTGACATAAGAAGCAGACGCCTTGGCTTTATATTTCAGCAGTACAATTTAATACCTAAATTGTCAGTTCTGGAAAATGTGGAATTACCCCTTATATACAAGGCAATGAAGCCTGAGGAACGACGAAACAGGGCTATGTCTGCATTGGAAAAAGTAGGTCTTCCTGACAGGGCGGACAAATACCCGTCACAGTTGTCAGGCGGACAGCAACAACGAGTTTCTATTGCAAGAGCGTTGGCAGGAGACCCCCACCTTATACTTGCAGACGAGCCAACAGGCGCTCTTGATTCCAAAACAGGCAAAGACGTTCTTGACTTTATTTCGGCACTTAACGACGAGGGTAAAACAGTTGTACTTATTACTCACGATATGTCGGTAGCACAAAAAGCAAAACGTATTGTGCGGATACAGGACGGGAAGATAGTGGCTGATGAAGTTATAAGGGAGGAATAGTATGAATATAAAACAATCATTTATCCTTGCTATGAAAAGTTTAAAGGCAAGTAAAATGCGTTCCTTTCTTACAATGCTTGGTATTATTATCGGTGTTGCCGCAGTAATAGTACTGGTTTCAATTGTTGATGGTTTTTCAAACACTATGCTTGACGCCTTTGAAAGCGCGGGGCTCAATATTGTAAATGTAAACGTAAGAGGAAGGGGCAGTTCAAGAACAGTTGACCCTGACGATATGATTACTTTTGCGGAGGATAATGATGAATACATTATAGGTATATCCCCATCAGTTATGGCATCTGTAACGTTAAAAGTTGACACAGAAAACAACCAGACCACAGTTACAGGTGTTAACGAATACTACAAGGATATAAAAGAACTTGAAATGGGGAACGGAAGATTTTTGCAGTACATAGATGTTGAGCGTCGGCAAAAGGTGTGTGTTATCGGCTCGTATATTGCTAAAAACTACTTTGGTACACTTTCTTGTGTTGGAGAAAAGATGAAGATAAACGGACACGACTACACAGTTGTAGGAGTTTTAAATGAAAGTGCAGAAAGCGAAGAGGGCAGTGCAGATGATATAGTTTACATACCTTACACCTGTGCTACACTTTTGTCACGCCAAAGAACTGTCAGTTCCTATGTTGTAGCGGCAACATCAAAAGACGATGTTACCAGAGTTAAAAGATTAGTTGAGAATTATTTGTATTCAGTCTTTGACAATTCTGATTTATATACCGTAACCGCTGTTGCGGATTTAGTTGATACAGTTGACGAATTAATGGGTACTTTAACAGGTATATTAGTTGGAATTGCAGGAATTTCCCTTCTGGTAGGAGGTATAGGCATTATGAACATTATGCTTGTTTCGGTTACAGAAAGAACAAGGGAAATAGGAATAAGAAAGTCCTTGGGGGCAAAACCCTGGGACATTATGAGCCAGTTTGTTGTTGAGGCGGCAACCACCAGTTCTATGGGCGGCTTTATAGGAATTGCCTTTGGGTGTATTGCGTCAATAGTTGCAGGGAAAATTCTGGGAGTTAATGCAACGCCGTCGGTACTTGCAATACTTGTGGCTTTTACGGTGTCTGTTGCAATAGGAATGTTTTTCGGTTACTTTCCTGCCAAAAAGGCATCAAAACTTAACCCCATTGATGCTTTACGTTATGACTAATTGGAGGAATGAAAATGAGAAAAATAATATGTTTAATAATGGTTTGTATGTTGCTTTTGCCAACAATGGTTACAAGTGCATCAACTTATGATGATTACGGCACAGCCACACTTTTAAAAGAACTTAAAATTATGCAGGGGGACCCTGACGGCAATCTGCGTCTTGACGATTATGTAACAAGAGCGGAGTTTTCAAAAATTGCAATTGCAGCATCTTCCTACAGAAACACGGTGGCAAAGCAGTCGGCAGTATCACCTTTTAAAGATGTGTCATATAAACACTGGGCTGCACCTTATGTATCAGTTGCAGTAAAAAGCGGTGTAATTACAGGTTATCCTGATTTTACATTCCGTCCCGAACAGAATGTTACCTACGAAGAGGCAGTAACAGTTTGCTTAAAACTTCTTGGTTACACAAGCGAGGATTACGGCGTGTCATGGCCCTACGGTCAGGTGGGAATGGCTGAAAACTTAAACCTTGACGAAAATGTTACTGCAAATGTAGGCGACAATATGACAAGGCGTAACGTAATGAATCTTGTATATAATATGTTAAATACCTGCTCAAAAAATACTGACCGTGATTACATTTCCGTATTTGACTACACAATTGTTGAGGACTGTGTGTTGATTGCGACATCAAAAGAAGACAGCAGTGTGGGCGGAAATAAAATAAGCACAAGCGAGGGCACATACAATATTGCTTCTGATTTCAACAGAGAAAACGTGGGCAAAAAGGGTGATGCGGTATTAAAAGACAACAAAGACCTTGTAATTTTTGTGCCGTACAACCAACAGATAACTACATACAATATTTATCAGATTTTAGATAATAAAGTTATTGTATATGAAAACGGAAAGCCTGTTGCTACTGATGTTGATACTTCAGTTACAGTATATAACAAAGGAAACAAATCAACACTTTCCGCAATGTTAAATCAGATTAACCCGGGTGACGTTCTTACTACTTACAAAAATGCGGATGGTGTTCTTGATTACGGAATATTGAATAAAGACACATTGGAAGGACCGATTATTGCATATTCAAACGAATGGTACAAATCTTATGGTATTGATATTGGCAATTATACTGTTATTAAAGACGGAACAAAATCAACTGCAAACAACATAAGCCGTTACGACGTAGTTTACTATTCAGAGCCGTTAAACACAGTTTATGCTTACTCTAAAAAGGTTACAGGTGTTTATGAAAGCGCATCACCCAACAAGGATATGCCAACATCTGTTACGGTTTCGGGAGTTACATATAAACTTGAAGGTGCATCTGCATACAACAGTCTGTCATCTCAGGGCTCGTATAACTATGGCGACACAGTGACGCTGTTACTTGGAAGAAACGGTGACGTGGCAGGGGTGTTAGAACCACAAAATACAGCCGGAACAATTAACGGATATTTAAAAGCCACAGGCACTAAACAATTCCCCACTGCAGACGGAAACAACATTTCGTCGTATTACATCAGTGTTGTAAGAGCAGACGGAACAAGCGTTGATTTCCGCACAAATTCTGACTACAGTAGTTTTATAAATAAAATAGTAACTGTAAGTTTTAAAAGTGACGGAATTGCAAGTATTGCTGTAAGAAACGATTCTGGAACTATTTATGGTACTGTAGATGGTAACAACAGTTACATCGGTAAACACAAAGTTTCCAAAAATGTTGAAATACTTGATGTTTCAGGAACGAAAGCAGGGGAAACTACGGCATATACAAAAACATATATGTCCCGTCTTGACGGAATAGAGTTACAGTCAGGCGACGTGATTTATTACTCAAAAAATTCTGACGGTGAAATTACAGAACTGTTTCTTGATAATGTAACGGGGGATATGTATAAGTACGGAATAATTACCTCCGCACAACTTAATACTGCAGGTTCAGTTAAGACCTTTACCTGCCTTGCAGACTGGAATTCCTATTCTTACAAAGGTGCAACAATATCAGGTGTAAGTGTTAAAAACGGCGGAGGAGTAGGTGTTTTGTTACAAGGCAACTCTGCAGTAGATTACATAACTCTTAAACAGTTATCAGCACCTATTGAGGAAATTTCAGGTGATGTTATTAAAACCAGAAAAGGAGATTATATTATCTACGGCAACGCAAGTGCTTTTGTGAAATCAGGTACTTCATATATGCAGACTGACTTAAATGAGGTAACAGATTTAACGAAGTATAATGTTACTGCTTATTATGATAAAGAAATGGATGAAGGTGGAAGAATTCGTGTGCTTGTTGCTGTAAAAAAGGGTTGACAAATATATGGCTTTTAGGTAAAATAACCATTATAGGGTGTAATGTTTACATTACACCCTTTTTTACAAACTACATAAAGGAGTTTTTGCTATGAAAAGAATATTTGGTGACTGGACTGACACAAAATTAGAAGTAAGTGGTGACAAAGCAGAATTTTTTGTATGGGGAAGAAAATACACATTTGAAAAGTCATTTGTTCCCACATCAATTGTTTCTTTAGATAAAGAGTTATTGGAAGCACCTGCGACTTTAGATGCAGATTTTAGCGGTAAAATCGGCGAATGGCACAGTTTTGAGTATTTTGTATATTCAAAGGACGAGGAAAAAGCCGTTATTATAATTTCTGCACGATGTGAAAATACAATAGGAAACGCTACTGTTACAGTTGAATTTGACGGTTTTGTAAAAATAGAATTCAGAATTTCTTCATACTGGCAGTACGACAAAAGAAACAAGCCGGAACTTACAGGACTATATCTTAATATTCCTATGAACAAAGCACATTCGTCTTTGTTCCATTACTGGCCAAACAACAAGTCAAGTATTGTACCTGCTCAGGACAAAATGAACAGCGGTGCAACTAAAGATATTAAATTACCTTTTAAACCTTATGTATGGTACGGTGACGAAGAGGTAGGTCTTGGGGTATTTGTTGGCGAAACAGAACAGTATTTTCAGTATGACGAAAACTGCATTGAAGTAAGCGGAAATAATCTTAAAATCACATTTTTAGACAGTATGCCAGAGAACTGGCAGGGCAGAAGTGATAAGTGGGCAGATACATTAATCCCAATTGAGTTTACATTTGGTTTTCACGCAACACCTGTTAAACCTTTTAAATTTGACAAAGGTTGTTACAGACGCTTCCATATGTATAATGTAAGAAAAAATGATTTTCTTAATATGGGACTTCCTAAAATTGCAGCAGATGCGGGAGCAGAGTGGCTGGTGCTTCACGAGGACTGGACAATTATCCAGAACTTTGGTCTTGCAGAAGACGAAGAAAAATTTAAGGCGTTTACTGACGAGTGCCACAAGTACGGCTTAAAACTGATGCTTTATTTCGGTTACGAATATTCAACTTTAATGGCAGATTTCAATAAAAACGGCAAAAATTATATTAATTATTCAGATACAGGAAACTACAACGGCGGATGGCAGAGAAGTCCTGCACAAAGAGCATTTATGGTGTGCTACAATTCTGACTACAAAAAAGAGTGGTTAGAAAGAATTAAGTACGTTATGGACGTTTATGGTGCAGACGGTATTTACACTGACGGTACGTACATTCCGTGGGAGTGTGCAAATGAGCGTCACGGCTGCGGTTACAGAGACCAGGAGGGTAAACTTCATTCTACATATCCTGTTTTGGAACTTCGTGAACATGTTAAAAACTTATACCAGACCGTCCATGAAAGAAAAGGTATTGTGGATGCACACCAGAGTACCTGCTGCACAATGCCCACACTGTCTTTTTGCGA
>JAFQVC010000201.1 GCA_017408205.1 Clostridia bacterium
ATAGCACCCTCTGCATCACCTGCAGCCACAATGTTGTGAAGTTCATCTATAACAAAAATAATGTTGCCTCGTTTTTTCGCCTCGTCAATTATTCCTTTAATACGAGACTCAAACTGACCTCTGAACTGCGTTCCTGCAACAACTCCTGCCAGATCAAGAAGATATATTTCTTTTTTAAGCAGTTTGTTTGGAACATCTTTGTTGGCAATTCTTACTGCAAGTCCTTCTGCAATAGCAGTTTTACCAACACCTGGCTCGCCAATCAGCACGGGATTGTTTTTTGTTCTTCTGTTTAAAATCTGTGTTACTCTTTCGATTTCAACGCTTCTGCCGATAACTCTGTCAATCTCATTGTTGTGTGCCTTTTCTGTAAGATTAACGGCATACTGTTCAATGATACTCTTTTTCTTTGGTTTTTCATTAACTTTGGTCTTTGTTGTTTTTTGGGGTTCTTCAAATTCACCGTCTGTACCCCCAAAGGCATTTTGCATCATAGGCATTACATTTTGAAGCATCTCAGGTGTAATATCGTCAATTGACTCAATGTTGCCCATAGATTCCATCATACCTCTGTTCATTTCGTCAAACTCTTCCTCTGTCATTCCCATTTTATCCATTATATTATTTATAGAACTGATTCCTAATTTCTTGGCACAAGTCATACAAAGACCTTCGTTTTTTGTAACTCCGTTCTCAACTTTGGTCAAAAAAACCACCGCAGGGTTTTTGCCGCAATTGGTGCACATCATAATATCGCCTCCTTTATAAACTATGACTGCAAACTAATTGTATCACCAATCACAACAATATTCAAGTAGGCAATTGTAAAATATTATTTAAATTTATGTAAAAAACCGAGCGTTTTACTCGGTTTTTTGGAATTTTTCGGCACAACTTTTAAGTTGTTCCAAATTATTGGGTTTTACTCCTGAATGAACAATGTTTTCCTGAATGAAAGCAGGTAAAGTTTCAAAGTACTTTTGCATTTCGGAATTTTCAAATATATTCACCTTAATCACCTCATAGTGTATTATTTATGTTTTTTTGAAAAATAATACCTAAGAGGTGATATTTTTGAAATGTAATAACAAAATGGGAACACAGACTGTAAACATTTCAAACAGCGTAAAAATAATAAGCAGCGCAACTGTTGCAGGTACAAAAGAACAGCAGGGCAAACTAAAAGGCAATTTTGATATTTTAATGGACGACGGGTATTTTGGTGAAAAAACATGGGAAAAAGCAGAAAGTAAAATGCAGCGTGAAGCAGCAAAATGTGCCGTGCAAAAAGCAGGGCTTTCTTTAACGGACATAGATATAGCATTTTCAGGAGACCTACTTAACCAGTGCACAGGTACAGGTTACGGTATGAGAGAATTGCAGGTACCATTTTACGGTCTTTTCGGTGCCTGTTCAACTATGGCACTATCTATGTCATTAGGTGCAATGATAATAGACGGCGGATTTGCGAAATACACTCTTTGCGGTACAAGCAGTCACTTTTGCAGTTCCGAAAAACAGTTCCGTATGCCCCTTGCATACGGGGGACAACGCCCTCCTACCGCACAAAGAACAGTCACAGGCAGCGGAATGGTGGTTTTGTCAGATGAGGGAAAAGGTCCGTCCATTACACAGATAACTACCGGTAAAATAATAGACAAAGGAATAAAAGACCCTGCAAATATGGGTGCCGCTATGGCTCCTGCCGCCTTTGACACACTCGTTACTCATTTCAGGGACACAAATAAAAAACCGCAGGACTACGACCTTATCGTAACGGGTGATTTAGGAGAACTTGGCTACGAAATAGTGTGTGATTATATGGAAAAATACGGCTACGATATATCAAA
>JAFQVC010000202.1 GCA_017408205.1 Clostridia bacterium
ATATTTACTTGCTACAACGAATAAATTTTTTAAAAATCATTGACTTTTAAAAAACAAAGTGGTAAAATACAAGTAATTTAAATGCGTTTGAGCAGAAACCAGTAGGTTGGGAAAACCCTTAAAGAGAGTTGCCGGTTGGTGCGAGGCAATGGGGGATACCTTCACGAATTCCTTCTGTTAGCAGTGCGCTGAACGAAAGATATTTCAAGTAGGATGCAACGGGCGTTCCCGTCACAGAACTAAGGTATGACAGTACCTGATAAGGTCGCTGCCGTGAGACGGCGATAAACTGAGGTGGTACCACGGAAATTAAATTTTCGTCCTCTGTATCCGTAATAAGGATTGCAGAGGACTTTTTTGTTTTTTACAATCCTAAAGAAAGGTTGGTAAAAATGGCACAAAATTATTATCAGAAAGAAATTGAAACAATGCCGGTGGAGGAAATTAAGAAACTCCAGTCGGAAAAACTTGTAAAACAGGTTAAACACGTTTACGAAAACGTGGAGTATTACCGTAAACTTATGGACGAAAAAGGCGTAAAGCCCGAAGACATTAAAGGGATTGAGGATTTGCACAAACTTCCCTTTTTGTCAAAGGCGGATTTAAGAGACGCTTACCCCTACGGACTTCTGGCAAAACCTCTTGATGAGTGTGTTCGTATTCAGTCAACATCAGGTACAACAGGCCGCCGTGTAGTTGCTTTCTACACACAAAATGATATTGACCTTTGGGAGGACTGCTGTGCCCGTGCAATCGTTGCGGCGGGAGGAACAAATAAGGACGTTTGTCAGGTTGCTTACGGTTACGGACTTTTCACAGGAGGCGCAGGTCTTAACGGCGGCTCACACAGAGTAGGTTGCCTTACACTTCCAATGTCCTCAGGTAACACCGAACGTCAGATTCAGTTTATGACGGACCTTGGTGCTACAATCCTTTGCTGTACCCCCTCTTATGCAGCATATATCGGGGAAAGTTTAAAGGAACAAGGATATAAACCGGAAGACATTCCGCTGAAAGCAGGTATTTTCGGTGCAGAGCCATGGACAGAGGAAATGCGTAAAAATATAGAAGAAACGCTTGGTATTAAGGCCTATGACATTTACGGACTTACAGAAACATCAGGCCCCGGGGTTGCTTTCGAGTGCAGCGAACAGACGGGTATGCATATTAACGAAGACCATTTCTTGGCAGAAATTATTGACCCCGACACAGGTGAAGTTCTTCCCGAAGGGGAAAAAGGAGAACTTGTATTTACTGCTCTTGATAAAGAAGCATTCCCGCTTCTTCGTTACAGAACAAGAGATATCTGTGTACTTACAAGAGAAAAATGCTCATGCGGAAGAACACTTATAAAAATGGCTAAACCAATGGGAAGAACAGATGATATGCTTATTATCCGCGGCGTAAACGTGTTCCCAAGCCAGATTGAAACTGTTCTTTTAAACGAGGGCTATCAACCTAACTACCAGATTGTTGTTGACAGAGCAAATAACACAGATACCTTCGAGGTAAATGTTGAAATGTCACCTGAACAGTTTACAGATAAAGTAAGCGACGTACTTAAAATGGAAAAATCTCTTGCCAACGCAATGAAGACAATGCTTGGAATTAACCCCACCGTAAAACTTGTTGCTCCAAAGACCATTGTAAGAAGCGAGGGCAAAGCGGTACGTGTTATTGATAAACGTAAGTTAATATAAGAAAGGGGATTTTATAATGGCTATTAAACAGTTAACGGTTTTTGTACCAAACCAGAAAGGCGCTATGGTTGCAGTTACAGATATCCTTGCAAAAAACAGTATTAATTTAAGGGCTCTTTCTATTGCGGAAACGGAAGATTTTGGTATTTTACGCCTTATTGTAAATGATGAAACAACTGCAGAAAAAGTCCTTGGAGAACAGGGCTATCTTATTAAGGTTGTTGACGTTGTAGGCGTTAAAATAGGCGACCAGCCCGGTAAACTTACCGCCGCACTTGACGTACTTGATAAAGCAGATATAAATGTTGAATACCTTTACGCTTTTATGGCTCGTACAGAAAAACACGCCTACGTTGTATTAAGAGTTGAAAATAACAACGACGCAGAAACCGCACTTACAACTGCAGGTTTCAAATTAATAACGGAAGCAGATGTAAATAAACTTTAAAGAACAAATAAAACCCTCTCGTGACGAGAGGGTTTTTTATTCTTCAGGGAGACATACCAGGCACGGCTCGTATCCTGCCTTAACGGCTTCCGCTATTGAATACTCTGTTAAATTGTTTCTGTATTTGATAATAATACAGGATTGTTCGTGATACTTCTTTCCCCCTGACGTCACATAACAGGTTTTGTCAGAATTTGAGGTTTGTATGCTCGGAGAGTTAATCAAAAGGCATAGTACTGCGATAAAACAGATTAACGAGGAAACTCCAACTAATAATTTCCATTTTTTTATTATAAAAATACGGAATTTAAAC
>JAFQVC010000203.1 GCA_017408205.1 Clostridia bacterium
CATATTAAATACTATCACAATGCGGCAAACGGCGGTCCTGAAGAAGGCAGGGATAATGTTGAAACATCGGGCTGCGGTCTTTGTTGTGCCTGTATGATGGTGGAACATCTTACAACGGGAAAACTTGCTCTGGAAGAATGTGTAAAACTGTCAGAAGAAAATGGTGCAAATCTGAAAGTGGGCACAAGTATGAGAGTTTTGGGCAAAGTAGTGGCAGAAAAGTATAATCTTGATTTTAGTACCACCAATGACAAAGAGGAAGTATTAAATCATTTAAGAAACGGCGGAGAAGTTATTGCCTGTGTAAGCGGAAAAGCAGAGGGGACTCTTGCCATATTTACAAAGAACGAGCATTATATTGCCCTTATATCCGCACAGGACGAAACTGTGTGCATTTTAGACCCGTCATATAAAGAAGGCAAGTTTGACAAAGACGTAATACGGGATTTGATGACAGTTAAAGAACCGTTTATCTATTGCAATATGGATGTTATCATAAATGAAGCGAAAAGTTTAAACCCTGCTTTTTATATGTTTAAAAGGAAGTAATAATATGTCTAAGAAAAATGTAAAAAACACAAAAGGCAAAATTATAACTGCGGCGTGGGACTTGTTCTATGAGCAGGGATACGATGACACGACTGTTGAAGAAATAATTGAGAAATCAGGCACATCAAAGGGCTCTTTTTATCATTACTTTGAGGGCAAAGATGCACTTCTCGGTTCTTTGTCTTATATTTTTGATGAAGAATACGAAAGGTTGGACGAAACCATCTCGGATAAAATGAACAGTTTTGACAAACTTTTGTATTTTAATAATGCCCTTTTTTCTATGATAGAGGAAAGAATAGACATAGATTTACTGACGCGGCTTTATTCTACCCAACTGGTAACAAAAGGGGAAAAGCACTTGCTTGACAACAAGCGGACATATTACAAACTTTTAAGAAAAATTGTCCTTGAGGGGCAAAAGAACAGCGAGATAACAGACAAAATGACAGTTAACGAAATAGTAAAACTTTATGCAATGAGTGAAAGGGCACTTATATACGACTGGTGTCTTTGCAACGGGGAGTATTCCCTTACTGCTTATGCAAAAACAGTTATGCCTGTTTTTTTGTCAGTAATTCGTCTTTAAACAGTATTGTTTGAAAACTCTTGATAAATAAAGTTGACAAGGCATTTTAAGAGAACTAAGTACAGACTACGGTCTATACTTAGTTCTCTATTGATTTTTGTAAAAATATGTGTTACAATAGGTACAATATGAAATTTTTAACAAAGGAGATTGATTCAGAAATGGATATTTTGGCATTTGCAATGTACTTTCTGGCAATGATTGCAATTGGTATTGTATTTTTCTTTAAGTCAAAAAGTGCAACGGAAAAAGATTATTTTTTAGGCGGAAGGTCAATGGGCCCTTGGGTAACTGCAATGAGTGCCCAGGCATCTGATATGAGTGCATGGCTTTTGATGGGACTTCCGGGAAGCATACTTGCTTTTGGTTTTGGTCAGGCGTGGATTGGTATCGGTCTTGCAATCGGTACTGCGGCAAACTGGATATTGGTTGCAAAGAGACTTCGTAAGTTTTCAAAGGCGTCAGGGGATGCGATTACTCTTCCTCAATACCTTTCAAACCGTTTTCTTTCAAAAGACCATACATTAAGTGTTATTTGTGCAGTTGTATTCCTTGTTTGCTTTACAATTTATGTTGCATCTGCTTTTGTTGCAGGGTCCGATGTGTTTACAACACTTATTCCTGAACTTTCAAAATCAACAGCGATGATTATTTTTGCGATTATTGTTGTTTTATATACTTTCCTTGGCGGATTTAAAGCAGTATGTTGGACTGACTTTTTCCAGGGACTTTTGATGCTTGGCGCTCTTTTGATAGTGCCTATAGTAGTTGGTTTTACAAGACAGTTAGAACCGTCAGCACTTACAACCATATATCAGGGACCTAACGGAGAACAGTTCCAATTTGTGGCTAATTTCTTCAGCGCAAGCTGGAAAGATATTTTGTCAGGACTTGGCTGGGGACTTGGATATTTCGGTATGCCTCACATTATTGTAAGATTTATGGCGATTGAAAAACCATCAATGGTTAAAAAGTCAGCAACAGTTGCAATTATCTGGGTTGTACTGTCTCTGGCTGCAACAATTGTAATTGCATATCTTGGAAGAATGTTTGTATATTCTAACGGTACAGACCTTTCGGAAGTGTTACTTGCAAACGGTCAGCAGTCATTGATTTTTGTTGAACTTGCAAGAGACGTGTTCCCCGCATTTATTGCAGGACTTTTACTTGCAGCAATTATTGCGGCATCTATGTCAACAGCAGACTCACAGTTGCTTGTAGCGGCGTCTTCCTTTGCAAGTGACCTTTACAAGCCCATTATCCGCAAAAACGCATCAAACAAAGAAATGCTTTGGGTAAGCCGACTTGTAGTTCTTGCAATTGCAGTTATCGCATACTTTGTTGCAAGTAGCGAGGGTGATGCGGCTCAGGCGATTATGGATCTTGTTTCTAATGCGTGGGGTATATTCGGTGCGGCATTTGGTCCTGCAGTTTTGTTCTCACTGTTCTGGAAACGCTTTACATACAAAGGTGCAGTTGCAGGTATCGTAGTTGGTGCTGTAGTTGATATGGTATGGCTTTGGTTACCTGTAGCAGGTGGTGCTACACTAACAGCAATAACAGGTATTTATGAAATTATTCCGGGCTTTATACTTGGTGCAGTTGCAGCGGTTGCTGTAACACTTATTGACAAGAAGCCATCGGCTGAAGTTGAAGCAATATTTGAAAATGCAACAAACAATTCAATAGATGACTAATAGTTAAAAATTTATCATTTAAGACAAGATTTTTAAAAATCTTGTCTTATTTTTTATTTTTTGGAAAATATTTTTTCGAAAGAGGTATGTCTGATATTGATGTTCGAAAATAATTTTGCTATAATAAAAAAAGTACACAATATATTTTGGCATTTTCCTTAATATATTTACTTTTTTACACCTTTTTAATATAATTAGGATAGAAAATCGAGGTGAGTAATTTGGATGCAATAGATTATGAAATTTTAACTTGTCTTAAGGAAAATTCAAGAGAAAACGCGACCAACATAGGTGCAAAAATCAATCTTTCCACATCGGCTGTTATTGAAAGAATCAAAAAACTTGAAAATTCAGGACTTATAAAACAATATACAGCCATAATAGACCAGAGTATATTAGGTAGAGATTTGAACGCCTTTATAACGGTACGTCTTGAACATCCCAAACATTACGAAAATTTTGTGGACAGCATCAAGAAAAATGCTTATATTACGGAATGTTATTATCTTGCGGGCGATTTCGATTTTATTTTAAAAATAGTGACAGACCGGAGAAAAAGTTTAGAGCAGATACTAAACTACATAAAATCTATAGACGGTGTTTCTTTTACAAGAACTTCGGTGGTTTTGTCAGAAAACAAAAACGAGGTCTGCATTCTTCCCGAAAAAAACAATTAAAATAAAATATATTAAAAAGGTGGTAAAAAAAGATGGTTATTGGTATTCCAAAGGAAATTATGCACGGTGAGGGCCGTGTATCAGCAATCCCCGAAACAGTTTCACTGTTAAAGGCAGAGGGCTTTGAAGTTTTAGTTGAGAACACAGCAGGCGAAGGTGCACTTTTCTCTGATGCAGAATATGCAGAGGCAGGTGCAACAATGATTGCTGACTGTGAAGAACTTTATGCAAAGTCAGACATTATTTTAAAGGTTAAAGAGCCGCAGTATAACGAAGTAAAAGGAAAACACGAAGTTGATATGATGCACGAAGGACAGTATTTAATTACATTTATCCATCCTGCATCTCCCGTTAACCACGAAATGGTTAAAAATATGGCTGCAAAAGGCGTAATCAGTCTTACACTTGACGGTGTACCCCGTATTTCAAGAGCACAGAAAATGGACGCTTTATCATCTATGAGTACCTGTGCAGGTTACAAAGGTATTCTTATGGCAGCAAACGACCTTAAAAAATTCATTCCACCGATTTTCTGTGCAGTAGGTCAGGTTAAACCCTGTAACGTACTTGTTATCGGTACAGGTGTTGCAGGTCTTCGTGCACTTGCTACAGCAAAAGGTCTTGGTGCTATTACATACGCAGCAGACATCCGTCCTGCAGCAGCAGAACAGGCAATGAGCCTTGGTGCAAAAATTGTTGACACAGGCGTTCCTGCAGAAATTGCAGTAGGCGAAGGCGGTTACGCAAACGCTCTTCCTGAAGAATGGCTTGTTAAAGAAAGAGCAGCGCTTGCTGATACTATTAAAGATATGGACATTATTTTCTGTTCGGCACTTGTTCCAAGTAAACTTGCTCCCGTAATTCTTACAGAAGAACTTGTTAAAACTATGAAACCAGGTGCAGTAATTGTAGATATTTCTATCGACCAGGGCGGTAACTGTGCTATTACAGACCCGGGTGAAACAGCAGTTAAGCATCAGGTTACAATCGAAGGTATCAAAAACATCCCGGGTATGTTGCCTACAAGTTCAACATGGATGTTCTCACACAACATCTACAACCTTGTTAAATATCTTACAAAAGATGGTGTTATTTCTCTTGATATGGAAGACGATATCGTTAAAGGTATCTTAACTACAATTAACGGTGAGATAGTTCACAAAGGTGCTTTGGAAGCAATGAATAAATAATATTTACCGCACCCTTTCAGGGTGCGGATTGTATATACAGGAGGTTTTATTATGGGAATTATTTTAATACTCATATTTATCGTAGCGGCAATAGTTGGTTATTTTATAATCAATAAAGTGCCCACTCTTTTGCACACACCCCTTATGTCGGGTATGAATGCCCTTTCAGGAATAACAGTTTTAGGTGCACTTGCTGCAATTGCGGTAGTTGTAAAAGAACATAGTTCCGTTTTAAGTGCAATAATCGGTATTTTGGCTATCGTTTTTGCAATGGTAAATGTAGTAGGCGGTTTTGCTGTTACCGGCAGAATGCTTCGTATGTTTAAGTCAAAGGAGGACAAATAAATGATAACAGAAACAGTTTATTACATAATAAGTGCAGTCCTCGTTTTAGGCGTTCTTATAGGCATCAGTATGATGAGTAAAGTTAAAAGTGCCAACAACGGTAACACAATTTCTGCTATTTGCACACTTATCGCAATTTTAGTAGTAATGTATAACTGCGAAATACTTACTGCATGGCAGGCATGGCTTGGTCTTGCAATAGGTGCGGTTATAGGTGTAATCGGTGCAGTTAAAGTAAAAATGATTGAAATGCCCCAGGCAGTTGCTCTGCTTAACGGCTTTGGCGGTCTTGCAAGTGCCTTGGTTGCAATTCTTACAATATGGCAGACAGAGGATATGTTTGAAATTTATGTTGGCGCAGTTGCTTTGGTAGTAGGTTTTGTAACCTTTACAGGAAGTGTTGTGGCGGCAGGGAAATTACACAAACTTTTACCTCAGAAGCCCGTTGTATGGAAAGCACATTCCTTTATAGTTGCAATAACAATTATTGCTACAGTTTTAGCGGTAGTTTTGTGCCCCGATTGTATCTGGCTTATTTCTGTTCTTTCCGCTTTCTTCGGTGTTGCATTTGCTATCCGTGTAGGCGGTGCAGATATGCCTATTACCATTTCACTTCTTAACTCATTAAGCGGTGTTGCAGGTGGTATTGCAGGTATTGCGGTAGGAGATGTTCTTCTGGTTGCAATCGGCGGTGTTGTCGGTGCATCGGGACTTCTTCTTACACAGATTATGTGCAGAGCGATGAACCGCAGTCTTGTAAGTATTCTTGTGGGCGGAAAGGTTAAAAAATCTGCAGCAACACAGGAAACAACAGAAGTTATAAAAGAAGAAACAGTAAAAGCCGAAATAAACCCCGGCGAAATTCTTTCAAACGCAAAGAAAGTAATAATAGTACCCGGTTACGGTATGGCTCTTGGTCAGGCACAAAGTATTGTAAAAACCTTTGCAGACAAACTTGAAAGCAACGGTGCGGAAGTAAAATATGCAATACACCCTGTTGCAGGAAGAATGCCGGGACACATGAACGTTCTTCTTTGCGAGGTTGATGTTCCTTACGACAAACTGTATGAAATGGATGCAATAAACGAGGAATTTAAAGAAACAGATGTTGCGATTATAATTGGTGCGAATGACGTAGTAAACCCTGCGGCAAATACTGCAGAGGGCACACCTATTTATGGTATGCCTGTACTTAATGCGTCAGATGCAAAACACGTTATAGTATGCAACTTTGACGACAAACCGGGATATGCAGGAGTTCCAAACCCTCTTTATCAGGCAGAAAATACAATTATGATGCTTGGTGACGCAAAAGAAACAGTAACAACGCTTACTTCAACAATCGGGAATGCACCAAGTGAGACTAAAGAAGAAACAAACGTTACAGATATTCTTAAAGATGCAAAAAAAGTTATAATAGTACCCGGTTACGGTATGGCACTTGGTCAGGCACAGAGTATTGTTAAATCTTTTGCTGACAAACTTGAAAGTAACGGCGCAGAGGTAAAATACGCAATACACCCCGTTGCAGGAAGAATGCCGGGACACATGAACGTTCTTCTTTGCGAGGTTGACGTTCCTTACGACAAACTATATGAGATGGATGCAATAAATGAGGAATTTAAAGAAACAGATGTTGCGGTTATAATTGGTGCGAATGACGTTGTAAATCCTGCAGCAAATACTGCAGAGGGTACACCAATTTACGGTATGCCCGTACTTAACGCATCTGATGCAAAACACGTTATAGTATGTAACTTTGACGACAAGCCGGGATATGCGGGAGTACCAAACCCCTTATATCAGGCGGAAAATACAATAATGATGCTTGGAGATGCAAAAGAAACCGTAGCATCGCTTATGGCGTTTTAAATTAAAATACCGACGAAATTTCGTCGGTATTTTTTATATAAAATTATTGTAAAAAACTTATGTTTGTTGTATAATTACAATGAGTTAATTTAGGTTATGCCGCAAGGAGGAAATACAATGAACATCAAAGCTTTAAACGACCACAAAACTGTTGTTTATGCAAAAGAGGAACTTATTAAATACCTTACTCAGATGAGTAATGAAGTTAATGGTAATGGCAAGGCAATAGAACTTGGAATGTTTGGTGATTTCAAGAAAATCAGACAACATGACAACGAAAAAGAGGATTCTTTTATTATAAATATAAAAAAAGGTAAGGGCATAATTGCGGGCTCAAACCCGAGAAGCGTCCTTTACGGTGTATATAAATATTTAAAAGAACTTGGTTGCGACTGGGTACGCCCGGGGAAAGACGGGGAAATTGTTCCCGTATGCGATGCAACAAAGTATGATGTTATATTAAGCGAAAAAGCGTCATACAACTATCGCGGCGTATGTATAGCAGGAAGCATAAGTATTGAAAATGTTCTTGACCAGATTGAATGGTGTGCCAAAATGTTCTTCAACAGAATGTTTATGGAACTTGTTGATTCTTCCGTATTTTTTGAAAGTTGGTATAATCACAAAAACCCAAAAAGAAAACTTGAAGGCATAACAAAGCAAAAGATTAACGAATATATGCATACCATAAGCGAGGAAATAAGTAAACGCGGTATGATTTTCCAGAAAGCAGGACACGGATTTATGTGTGAGCCCTTTGGAATTAAAGTTGAAGACTGGGGGAAAACTGCGGGAGACGGTTTTGTTGTCCCCGATGAAACAAAAGAAATGCTTGCAGAAATTAACGGAGTAAGAGGGCTTCACAGAAATACCCCTATGATTACAAATATGTGTATGTCCAATTCCGAGGCAAGAAAAAGAGTAGTAAATTACGTAGTGGAATACGCCAAAAAAAATCAGGATATAACGGAAATTCATTTCTGGCTGGCAGACGGATATGACAATCATTGCGAGTGCGAGGAATGTAAAAAAGCTCTGCCAACAGATTTTTACATAATGCTTTTAAACGAAATTGACGAAGAACTGACCAAAGAGGGCATTGATACAAAAATTATGGCACTTTCTTACGTTGAGTTGCTTTGGCCGCCCATTAAAGAAAGATTGCACAATCCCGACAGATTTGGAATAATGTTCTGTCCTATTACGAGGAGCAATGCTGTATCTTATAAAATGGAGGACCCGTACAAGAGAGAACTGATGCTTCCCGAGTTTAAAAGAAACAATATAGACTGGGCAATGTCTGCTGCTGAAAACTTTGCCTTTTTAAAGGAATGGCAAAAACTTATGCCGGGATTTACTGATTTTTACGAATTCAGTTACCATTTCTACTGGCGTGGAGTTACAGACTACGGTTTTTACAATACGGCACGAAATCTTTTTGAAGACGTTGTTTATCTTGAAAAAGCAGGGTTGGACGGTATGATTACCTGTCAACCGACAAAGTGCTATTTCCCTACAGGTATTGGTCTTTACACTTATTCTAAGGCACTATGGAACAAAGAACTTGACTTTGAAGATGTTGCCAAAAACTTTATAAAGATATCCTTTGGTGAGGGCTGGGAGTTTGCGCACAAATATCTTCAGACTTTGTCTGAAACAAGCGAGTATTCCGAGGACAGATATCCCAATGACGTTCCGCCGAAATACGTTAAGAAAAGATGCGGCTGGATACGTGACTTTATTGGCGAAACAAAGGCGGACAGAGAAAAATACAGCGGCAGTAATCTGGTTGAGCAGACCTCGTGGGCATATCTTAACGAACATGCGGAGTTCTTAATGTACTTTACAAAATTGTTAGAAGCCCTGCAGGATAAAGATTACGAAAGTTCAAAAACAGCACTTGACAATCTTAAGGAGTATCTTTACGATGCGGAGGAAAGAACACAGAACGTGTTCAGTATAGGGGCGGTATTGTCAAGATATCCCGCTCTTGTTGAGAAACTTAAAAAGTAACGATTTTAAATAAAATGAGAAAAAGGAATGGACATTTTAGTTTGTATAAAACAGGTTCCCGGTTCTAATAATGTTGAAGTTGACCCGGTAACAGGTGTACTTAAAAGAGACGGTAATTGAGGCAATATGTATGGGTGCCAAAGATTATTCGTTCAAAGGTAACGCCGACTGCAATAGAATATATGTCACGTGACACAATACTGTTCTCGGAAAGTTACCTTGGCAAGAAATTTCCCGACACTAAAAACGACGCATATATTCTTCTTACTTTTGACGGAAACACAGACGCTCAGGTGGAAGAAGATATGAAAAATGTTGCAGAACTGTGCCTTGAAATCGGTGCACTTGATGCGTACATTGTTGATACTGAAGAACGCAAAAAAGCAGTATGGTCTGCAAGGGGAGCGTTCCTTGAAGCAATAAAAGCATCCACAACAGAGATGGATGAGTGTGATGTTGTAGTGCCCGTTAACAAGGTTGATGAATTTATAAAATTTACTCATAAATTTGCTGAAGAAATGAAGGTAAGAATACCAAGTTTCGGTCATGCAGGGGACGGTAATCTTCATGTTTACATTTGCCGCGACCAACTTGATTCGGCAGATTGGGAAGAAGTTCTATCAAAATGCTTTGACCGTATGTACCAGAAGGCAAAAGAATTAGGCGGTCTGGTGTCAGGTGAACACGGTATCGGCTATGCAAAAAAAGAGTATTTAAAGGAACTTTTGGGTGAAACACCTATCTCTCTTATGCAGGGAATTAAAAAGGTGTTTGATGAAAAAAATATTCTTAATCCGGGAAAAATCTGTTTTTAATAAAAAGAGGCGATTGTTATTAAAACTGCAGGAATTATTTGTGAGTACAATATTTTCCATAACGGGCATTTGTACCAGTTACAAAAGACAAAAGAAATTACAAATTGCGAAAACATAGTTGCCGTAATGAGCGGCAACTTTGTTCAGCGTGGCTCTGCGGCCATCTGCAATAAATGGGCAAGAGCGGAAATGGCAGTTAAAAACGGCGTCAATCTTGTGATTGAATTACCGTCTGTTTACAGTTGCCAGACCGCTGAAATATTTGCAAAAGGTGCAATTGAGATTTTAAATGCCCTGAAAATTGTTGACTGTATTTCTTTTGGCGTGGAAAACGACAACAAAGAAGAAATAATAAAAACTGCTACAGTTTTGAATAATGAAACACCTGAGTTTAAAGAGGAACTAAATAAGCAACTGTCTTTGGGCATCGGTTACCCCAAAGCAAGACAGACCGCGTTAAAAGAAGTGTATGGCATTGATTTAACAGACAGTCCCAACAACATTCTGGCTGTGGAATATGTAAGACAACTTAAAAAACTCGGAAGCAATATTGATATAGTACCTGTAAAAAGAAAAGGAAGTTTACACGACAAAGAGGGAAGTGCGTCTTACATCCGTGAACTTATTAAAGAGGGCAGGGACTTTTCGGATTATGTTCCCGAAAGCGTTGCAGAAATAGTGAAAAGAGAAACACAAAAGGGTACTATGCCTGTTTTTGACAATGCGTTTTCTCAGGCGCTTTTATACAAGTTAAGAACTGCAACGCCCGAAGAACTAAAGAACATCGCTGATATGGCAGAGGGGCTTGAAAACAGAATTATTGCAGAGGGAAGAAAACAAAATGATATGGAGTCCCTTGTGTCTGCAGTCAGCACAAAACGTTATTCCAATGCAAGAATAAGACGGATTTTGCAAAATGTTTTACTTGGTATTACCAAAGAAGAAGTGACAGAAAGTCCGTCATATATCAGAGTTCTCGGTGCGGACAAAAAGGGTTTCACTATGTTAAAAGAAATAAAAGAGAGGTGCAGTTTGCCCGTAATTTTAAAAACTGCAGATGCACAAAATTTCTCTCAATTAGAAAAAGAAATAAAATGTTCGTCGGTGTACGCTCTCGGATATAACAACAAAGACATTAGTTTGTCCTCTCAGGAATATACTATGGGAGCATATATTTTAAAATAATTTGTAAAAAACTCTTGTAATTTTAAAATATATATGGTATAATATCTTGATATTTACGAAGTGGGAGGTTTGTGATAATGAAAAAAATGATGCGAAAAAATTTTTGTTCCGTTACAACCCCACTATTTTTATTTTCATTTTAGCGTTCACGATTTTTTGATTGTGGAACGCTTTTTTATTACGTATATTTAATAAGAGGAGGAAAAAGAATGCCGCGCAACAAGGATATTAAAAAAGTAATGGTAATCGGCTCAGGGCCTATCGTTATCGGACAGGCAGCAGAATTTGACTATGCAGGAACTCAGGCATGCAGAGCGTTAAA
>JAFQVC010000026.1 GCA_017408205.1 Clostridia bacterium
ATGGGGCGTAAAAGCAGACGTATTAATGCCTTGTGCTACACAAAACGAAGTTGGTATTGAAGAAGCAAAGAAAATCGTTGCTAATGGCATTAAATACTACATAGAAGTTGCTAATATGCCAACAACAAACGAAGCAGTTGAGTATCTTGTTTCAAACGGTGTTGTAGTTGCTCCGTCAAAAGCAGTTAATGCAGGCGGTGTTGCAGTTTCAGCCCTTGAAATGAGTCAGAACAGCGAACGTTTGGCTTGGACTGCTGAAGAAGTTGATGAAAAACTACACAGAATTATGGTTAACATCTTCAATAACGCTAACAACGCCGCAAAAGAATACGGTATGGAAGGCAACCTGATTGCAGGTGCTAACATCGCGGGCTTCCTGAAAGTTGCAGAAGCAATGATGGCTCAGGGTATTGTATAATATAATTTTAAAAGAACATTTTGTTTAACAAAATGTTCTTTTTTTATTGCAGAAAATAAATATTTATGTTATAATTAATTGTTTAGATTATATATGTGACGGAGGACTTATGAGTAATTTAGAAAATTTACGTAATGTTGCGATTATTGCTCACGTTGACCACGGCAAAACAACCCTTGTTGATGCCCTTTTAAGACAAAGTGGAGTTTTCAGGGATAATGAGCAGGTTGGTACTTGTGTTATGGACAGCGGTGACATAGAAAGAGAAAGAGGAATTACTATTTTATCAAAAAATACTGCTGTTAATTACAATGGTATTAAAATAAACATTGTTGACACACCCGGACATGCTGATTTCGGCGGTGAGGTTGAACGAGTTCTTGATATGGTTGATGGTGTATTGCTTTTGGTTGATGCTTTCGAAGGTTGTATGCCGCAAACGAGATTTGTACTGAAAAAAGCACTTGAGAGAGACCTTGTACCCATTATCGTTGTAAATAAACTTGACAGACCTAATGCCAGACCTTTTGAGGTAATTGACGAGGTACTTGAATTGTTTATGGATTTGGATGCAACAGACGAGCAACTTGATTCACCTGTCATTTATGCATCAGGAAGAGACGGTTACGCAACGATTAACCCCGAGCAAAAAACGGAAAATATGAAAGAACTGTTTGATATGATTGTAAAGTCTGTTCCTGCACCTGAGGGTGATACAGAAGGTCCGTTACAGATGCTTGTGTCAAACATTGATTACGACCCATATATTGGACGAATTGCAATCGGCAGAATTAAAAGAGGTAATTTGAAAGTTGGCGAATCCGTTGCCTTATGCAAAAGAGACGGCACATCAAAAAACGTAAAAATTACTAAGATTTATCAGCACGAAGGTCTTCTTAAAAAAGAATGTGACACAGCGTCAGTAGGCGACATTGTTGCAGTTGCAGGACTTACAGATTCTGAAATTGGTGACACAGTATGCGACCCAAATAGTATTGAACTTCTGCCATTTACAGAAGTGGACGAGCCCACACTTGCCATAACTTTCAGCGTAAACAACAGTCCTTTTGCAGGTCGTGAGGGTGATTTTGTGACTTCTCGTCATTTAAGAGACAGATTAATGAGAGAACTTGAAACCAATATCAGTATGAAAGTGGAAGAAACTGATACACCTGACAGTTTTGTTGTGTCTGGCCGCGGTGAACTTCATATTTCGATACTTATTGAAACAATGAGAAGAGAGGGATATGAGTTCCAGATTTCCCGTCCTGAAGTAATTAACAAGGAAATTGATGGCGTAATGTGTGAGCCAATTGAAAATCTTATTGTTGATGTACCTGACGAATATACAGGTGCGGTAATGGAAAAACTTGGCTCACGAAAAGCAGAAATGACTAATATGAGACCTGTTAATCAGGGATATACAAGATTGAGTTTTAAAATACCTTCCCGCGGTCTTATCGGTTACAGAAATGAGCTTTTAACCGACACCAAAGGCACAGGTATTATGAATCATTATTTAGAGGGTTATGAACCGTATAAAGGTGACATACAGATGCGTCAGCATGGGTCTTTGGTTTCATTTGAAGACGGTGAATCAATTACTTACGGCTTATACAACGCACAGGAAAGAGGTAAACTTTTCATCGGTCCTAATGTTAAGGTTTACGAGGGTATGGTTGTCGGCGAAAATGCGAAAAATGACGATATTAACGTAAATGTTTGCAAAAAGAAGCAACAATCAAACGTAAGAGCATCCGGCTCTGATGATGCACTTCGTCTTGTGCCACACGTTGTGATGAGTCTTGAAAACTGTATGGAATTTATCGGTGATGACGAACTTGTTGAAATCACACCTAAAAATTTACGAATAAGAAAACGAATTTTGAATTCAGAACTTCGTGCAAAAGCGAGAAGTAAAAAGTAAGGGATAGATTTATGGTTAAACACATAACTGAACAGGAAGTTCAAAAACAAAACGCTGTTTGCGAATATATAAGCAGTTTAAATTACGGAAAACAAAAATTTGCACTTGTAATTACTTTAGGGTGTGTGCAGAATGAAAACGACTCCGAAATAATTCGTGGGTTGTTAACTAAAATGGGATATACTATGTGCACCGATGCAAAACAGGCAGATGTTGTAATATATAACACCTGTGCTGTCCGTGAAAACGCCGAACTGAAAGTATTTGGTTATCTTGGTGCTTTAAAAAGTATTAAGGCAAAGAAGCCAGATATGTTGGTAGGTATCTGCGGCTGTATGATTCAGCAAAAGCATATTGTGGAAAAAATAAAGAAAACATATCCTTATGTTGATATGGTGTTTGGTACTCATTCTCTTTATAAATTCCCTGAAATTATGCAAAAAGCGTTGTCCGAAAAAGTAATAGATGTTGAAGATGTTGACGGGTATGTAGTTGAAAATATGCCGCATCTTCGCACAAGTTTGGTTGCTTCAACCGTTTCTGTAATGTATGGTTGCAACAATTTCTGTTCATACTGTATCGTGCCTTATGTAAGGGGCAGGGAACGAAGCAGAAAACACGAAGAAATAATAAAGGAAGTAGAACAACTTGCTAAAAATGGCTGTAAAGAAATCACCTTGGTTGGACAAAATGTAAATTCTTACGGTAAAGACTGCGGAGAGATTGACTTTGCAGACCTTTTAAAACTTGTTTCAGATGTTGACGGTATTGAAAGAATAAGATTTGTTTCTGCACATCCAAAGGATATGTCAGATAAACTTATTGACACCGTTGCATCACTTCCTAAAGTTTGTAATCAACTTCACGTTCCTTTTCAGAGCGGAAGTTCCAAAGTGCTTAAGGATATGAACAGAAAATATACAAAAGAGCAATATCTTGAACTGATTTCAAAAATCAGGAAGCGTATTCCTGATGTGGCTCTTACAGCCGATATTATAGTTGGTTTTCCTACTGAAACAGATGCAGATTTTAATGAAACAATGGATGTTGTAAAAACCGTTGGCTTTGATATGCTTTTCACTTTTATTTATTCAAAAAGAAAAGGTACTCCTGCGGCTTCTATGGATTTCGTTAACAGTGAAGAAAATATAAAGAAAAATTTCAACACATTAATTGATACTCAGGCAGGAATAGTTAATGCAATAAACCAGAAATTAAAGGATAAGGCGGTTTCTGTATTAGTTGAGGGTTTCAGTAAAACAAACGATAATATGCTCACAGGTCGTACCGAAAGCGGAAAAATTGTAAATTTCCCGGGAAGTAATGAACTTATCGGTAAATTAATAGATGTAAAAATAACAAAGATTGCTACCTGGTCATTAACAGGTGAAATTATAAAAGGAGAGAATTAAAATGACAGTAATTGAAAAAGCAAATGAATTGGGACTTATGTTAAAGGAAAGCGCAGAATTTAATCGTCTTCAAAAGGCGCAGGAAGCACAAATGGCAGATACAGATGCACAACTTATGCTTATGAATTACAACAAAAAACGTGACGAATTGGTTGCAAGAGCATCAAAAGAAAATATCACAAAAGACGAAATGCAGGCAATCCGCAATGAGATGGAAGCAGAGTTCAATAAACTAAATCAGAATGCTAAAATTGTTGAATTTATAGAAGCAATGCAACAGTTTAATGAAATGATGGAACAGGTAAATCACATTGTTACATCTTACGTATATCCAAAACATTCTGACGGCTGCAACGGAAGTTGTGAAAGTTGCGGAGGATGTCACTAATTATATTTAGATGTCACTAATTTTATTTAAAGGATTGAATTATTATGGCAAAATTGTCGCCAATGATGGAACAGTATTTTACAATTAAAGAGCAATACAGTGATGCCATTTTGTTTTTCAGATTAGGGGACTTTTATGAAATGTTCTATGACGATGCAGTTACTGCTTCGCGAGAACTTGAACTAACCCTTACAGGTAAAGATTGCGGTCAGGAGGAACGTGCGCCTATGTGCGGTGTTCCTTTTCATGCTGCAGACCAGTACATAGACCGCCTGATTGAAAAAGGTTACAAAGTAGCAATTTGTGAGCAGACTGAAGACCCGTCAAAAGCCAAAGGTTTAGTCCGCCGTGATGTAATAAGAGTTGTAACTGCAGGTACTGTTACCAATTCAAAAACAATTGATGAAAAGACAAACAACTATTTGTGTTCCGTTTATAAAAGCGGCGATTATGTGGGTCTTGCTTTTGTTGACGTTACAACAGGTGATTTGTATGTTACCGAATGTGACTACGACGTAAACTCAGTTTTAAGCGATTTATCTGCATATAACACAAAAGAAATTGTGTGCAACACAGAGTTTGGAGAATGTAAAGATATAATTAATGAAATTTCCGCAAAACTATACTGCAATACAGAAGTACTAACTGATAAATATTACAACGAAACCTTTGCAAAAGACATTGTTATTGCACAATTCAAAAAAACTGCAGACGATTTAGGTCTTGGCGGCAATTTACTTGCACTGATTGCTTTAGGCGGACTTTTGCAGTATCTTAACCTTACCCAGATGTGCGCACTTCCCCATATAAACAAAGTTGAATATTACAGCAGTGGTAAATATATGGAACTTGATTTCGCCACACGAAGAAATCTTGAGTTAGTGTCAACAATGCGTGAAAATAAACGTCGCGGCTCATTACTTTGGGTTTTAGACGACACAAAAACCTCTATGGGTGCAAGATTAATAAGAAACTGGATTGAAAAGCCACTTATTAACTGTGCAATTATTAACAAAAGATTAGATGCTGTTTCCGAATCAGTTGCTGATAATTATTTCAGGAATGAAGTCAGAGAACAGTTATACAATGTATATGATATCGAACGTCTTTTAGGTAAGATTGTTACAGGCAGTGCCAATGCAAGAGACGTTCTTGCTCTTGGTAATTCATTAAAACCATTGCCTGAAATTTATAAATTGATTAAATATCACACAAAAGGAAATTTGTACAACGAAATTATTGGCAGTTTTGATACGTTAGAGGATATTTGTGATGTTATTTCGCGTGGTATTTCTGAAGAACCGCCTATAACAATAACTGAAGGCGGAATTATCAAAAAGGGATTTAACGAAGATGTCGATATGTACCGCGACGCTATGACAAAAGGTAAAGAATGGCTTTTGAAAATAGAAAACAGCGAGAAAGAAGCAACGGGTATCAAAAACTTAAAAATCGGTTTTAACAAGGTTTTTGGTTATTATATAGAGGTATCAAAATCAAACCTTCATTTAGTACCCGAAACTTACATAAGAAAGCAGACCCTTGCAAACGGCGAACGATACATTACTGGTGAATTAAAAGAAATTGAAGACAAGATTTTAAGTGCTGAAGAACGGATTTGTAAACTTGAATATTCAATTTTCTGCGACATCAAAGACCTGATTATTGAAGCGAATGAAAGGATTAAAACTACAGCACGTTGTCTTGCAACAGTTGATGCAATATGTTCTTTTGCAGAAGTTGCAGTTAAAAACAATTATGTAAAACCCCTTACAAACAGCGGTGAGTATATAAGAATTACAGAGGGAAGACACCCCGTTGTGGAAAATATATCAAAATCAACTTTATTTGTTCCTAACGATACAGTTTTATCTTCTGTAGAGAGGGTTGCTATAATTACAGGACCTAATATGTCGGGTAAATCTACTTATATGCGACAGGTTGCGCTGATTACACTGATGGCACAAATCGGCTCATTTGTACCTGCAAAAAGTGCAGACATAGGCATTGTTGATAAAATATTTACCCGTGTTGGTGCAAGCGATGACCTTGCATCAGGCCAAAGTACATTTATGGTTGAAATGAACGAAGTTGCAAATATTTTGAACACCGCTACTAAAAACAGTCTTCTTATATTAGACGAAATAGGCAGAGGTACGAGTACTTATGACGGTCTTGCTATCGCATGGGCGGTTGTTGAATACATTGCAAATGTAAAAAAACTGGGTGCAAAAACTCTTTTTGCAACGCATTACCACGAACTTACGCAACTTGAAGAAAAATTAGAGGGTGTATGTAATTACTGTATTGCGGTTAAAAAACGCGGTGATGATATTACGTTTTTACGAAAAATCATCAAAGGCGGTGCTGACGACAGTTTTGGTGTGGAAGTTGCAAAACTCGCGGGAATTAAACCTGAAGTTATCAAACGTGCAAAAGAAATTGTAACAACTCTTGAGAAGAATAACATTAATGCATCGGATTTTATGGACATAAAAGAAACAGAAGAAGATAATCAGCTTTCGTTTCTTTCCAATCAGCAGGAAACCATTGTTAAAGAACTTAAAGATATTGATATATCAACATTAACACCAATCGAGGCATTAAACATTTTAAATGAACTTAAAAACAAATTATTATAGGAGTTATTATGGGCGTAATTAATGTTTTACCGCAGGATATAGCAAATAAAATAGCCGCAGGTGAAGTAGTTGAAAGACCTTCATCAGTCGTTAAAGAACTTGTAGAAAATTCAATTGATGCAAATTCAACATCCATTACTGTAGAAATAAAAAATGGCGGTATTTCTTATATAAGAGTTACCGATAACGGTACAGGTATGTCTTTTGATGATGCAGTAACTGCATTTTCCCGCCACGCTACAAGTAAAATCAGTAACGCCGACGACCTTTTTAACATAGGCACACTCGGTTTTCGCGGGGAGGCATTAGCAAGTATTGCCGCTGTCGCAAATGTAACGTTAATTACCAAAAAAGCCGGCTTAGACGGAACTTTAGTAGAAATAAATGCAGGTGAAGTTTTAAAACACGAAACATCGGGTTGTCCTGACGGAACTACTATTACCATACATAATTTATTTGCAAACGTACCTGCAAGAATGAAATTTTTAAAAAAGAGTTATACTGAAGCGGGATACGTCACCGATGTTGTACAGAAAATGATTTTATCTCATCCGTCAATTACTTTTAAATTGATAATTGACGGAAAAGAAAAACTATTCAGCAACGGTTCTGACGATTTGAAAAACAGTATCTACAATGTTTACGGAAGAGAATATTCGGATAATTTAATCTCCGTGTTTCGTGATGACGGAAAAATTAAAATTGAGGGATTTGTAGGAAACGCCAATATTTCACGTTCCAACAGAAGTTATCAGAATTTATTTGTAAACAACAGATATGTAATCAACAGAAATATTGCGTACAGAATTGAGCAGGCGTATGAAACTACTCTTATGCAGCATAAATTTCCGTTTTTTGTACTTAACGTTACAATTAACCCTATGTTTATTGACGTTAATGTTCACCCTACAAAGCAGGAAATCAAATTTGCTGACGAACAACAGGTAGGAAGTGCTTTTTACTGGGCAGTAAAAGATGCTCTTACAAAAAATGCTGATACTATAAGGGAAGAAATTAAGAAAAAGATTTCTTATAAAGTACCCGTAAAAGCAGAAAGTGAGCCGAAAAAACAGCAGACATTTGTTGATTATACCCCCGAAATCGTACATTCATCAAACGATAATATGACATTTCGTTCACCTGTTGCATCTATTAACTATGATGAGATTTTTACTCAAAAATCACGCGATAAAAACTATAAAATTATAGGACAGTTATTTGATACTTATATACTGATTGAATTTGCGGATAAAATAGTATTAATAGACCAACATGCTGCACACGAGCGTCTTATTTACGAAAAACTTGTAAACGAGGACAGAATGTGCTTAAGTCAGTTGTTGTTATCTCCTGTAGTTTTAACTTTTTTACCAAAAGAGTTTAATGATATTATGGATTATAAAGACGAATTCTTTAAAATTGGTTTTGATTTTGAAGACTTTGGCAGTAATTCACTGCTTTTAAGAAGCGCTCCTGATGGAATTGATTCTGCAAGTGCAAAGGATTTTATTTTAGAATGTGCAGAAAAGTTTTCTAAAGGGGACTTTGATACTATGGACAAGGATAAAATGCACAGTATTGCCTGCAAGGCAGCACTGAAAGGCAACAGTAAATTAAGTGATGAAGAAATAGAAACTTTAATTGATGAACTGATTGAAACGGGCGGAATTAACAGTTGTCCTCACGGACGCCCGATTATGCAGAGTTTTACAAAATACGATATGGAAAAATTATTTAAAAGGATACAATAATATGGATTTAGTTGTTATTACGGGCCCCACTGCCTCGGGAAAAACTGCCTATGCAGTTTCGTATGCTAAAAAATATAACGGTGAAATTATCAACGCTGATTCCATGCAGGTTTATAAGTATATGGATATTGGTACTGCCAAGCCGACAATGGAAGAAAGGGAAGGGATTCCCCATCATATGCTTGATATTTGCGAGCCGAATGAAATTTTTTCCGTTGCTACCTACTGCGAGATGGCACACAAATGTATTAAAGATGTTACAAAAAGAGGTAAACTGCCTGTTTTGGTTGGCGGTACAGGGTTGTATATAGATTCGGTTGTCAATTACATTACTTTTTCCGATATACCTTCGAACAAAGAATACTGTGACTTATTGTATAACGAGGCACATTATAACGGAAATGAATATATTTACAATAAATTACAGATAATAGATAAGGAAGCAGCCGACAAAATTGAAGTTAACGATACAAGACGTATTGTAAGGGCTTTGGAGGTATATCACACTACTGGAAAAACAATAACGTGGCACAAGGAAAATTCAAGAAGCATTCCATCCCCCTATAATGCTACAATGTACGCTTTTGATTTTGACAGAAGTGTACTTTATGACAGAATTAACAGGCGTGTAGATGTTATGATTGAAAACGGTCTTGTGGATGAAGTAAAAAAACTTGTTGAAATGGGAGTCACAAAAGACTGCACATCTATGCAGGGTATCGGATATAAAGAAATACTAATGTATCTGGACGGTTTAATTAGTTTTGATTCGGCTGTAGAAATGATTAAGCAGGGAAGCAGACGTTACGCAAAACGTCAACTAACCTGGTTTCGTGCAAACAAAAAAATTAATTGGATTATTCCGGAGGTTTGACTTGTATGAGTAAAAACGATGTTAATTTGCAGGACGTATTTTTGAATCAGGCAAGGTTAGACAAAATTCCGCTTACTGTTATTATGATTAACGGTTATCAGTTAAGAGGTGTTGTAAGCGGTTTTGACAGTTTTACTGTGATTTTGGATTGCGAAGGAAAACAAAATCTTATTTACAAGCACGGAATTTCAACAATAGTTCCACAGAGAAACGTCGTTTTTAACGCTTTGGAAAAATAGAGGAGAAAGTTATGGCTAAAGATAAAAAGATACCTGTATTTACAATTATGGTATTGCTTGCGGTTTTTGTTATCATTTTTGCTTCGATGCTTAGAAAACCTGTCAAGACAGAAGTAATCGGCTACGGAGTTGCAGAAAATAAACTAACGGCAGATACCTACATTATTAAAGACGAAACTTTGGTTATTGCGCCCGAAACGGGAGTTTTAAACTGTCTTGTTGATGAAAACGAACGAGTTGCAAGATACAGTCATATTGCTACGGTCTTTGTGGGTGATTTTCCTGAGGAACTACAGGTTAAATTAAGAAATGTAAATGAGAAAATCAGTAAACTTGAAAATAATTTCAATGACAGAAGTGTATATGTTTCCGATGTTGCCGCGACTGAGAATGCCATATATTCAAGAATAAACAACGTTATTGATGCGGTTTACAACAACGATTTGTCTGATTCTTTACAGTACAAAGACGACTTAAACAAAATTATCGGCAATATTAACGGTGAAAAGGTTGCCGACAACACAGAACTTGATAATTTATATAACCAAAAATCAGAAATTGAAAAGCAACTTAATGGTTCGGTTTCAAACATTTATGCACCGATTTCCGGCTTGTTCAGTTCTAAAGTTGACGGTTACGAAAGTTATTTGTCAGCAAAAAATATAACTTCATTTACTCCTTCATACATAAAAGATGCAAAACAACACAAAGAAGGAACAGCAGAAAATGCTATCAAAGGTTTGCCTGTTGTTAAGGTTTCAAACAATTATCTGTGGTATGTTACCGCAATTGTTGATTATAAATGGGCAGAAAATCTTAAAAAGGGCGATTTTGTAAGTTTAAGATTCCCGTCCATTTCTGATGACAAATACGATGCCAAGGTTAATTTCATTTCCGACGAGCAAGACGGAGAAGTTGTATTGGTTATTGCGTGCGAAAAGAATGTTACAAATCTTTTTGGCGTAAGAGAAATAGAAGCAGAAATAGTTAAAAACTCATACAGCGGGTTCAAAATATCTAAAGAGGCAGTAAGAATTCTGCCTGACGGAACAAGCGGAGTATATGTATTAAAAGACAGAGTAGCACGTTTCAAAACAATCGATGTATTGTATAACGGCGAAACTTATGTTATTGCAAGAGAAGACAATTCAATCAGTAACAACGTGCTTTTATATGATGAAGTTATACTTAATATTGAAAAAATAGAAGATGGTAAAATTGTTAAATAAGGTGATAATGAATGCTTATTGAAGAGAGAATAGAAGTTGTGAAAAACAACATTGAACAGTCGGCAAAATTATCAGGCAGAACATCAAAGGATATTTCCCTGATTGCTGTTTCCAAAACAATAGATATTGAAACAGTAAAGGAAGTACATAAACTTGGTATTAATGATTTTGGCGAAAACAAACCCCAGGAACTAAGAGATAAAATTCCTGAAATTCCGGAGGCATCATGGCATATGATTGGTCGTCTTCAAAGTAACAAAATCAAGTATGTTGTCGGCAAAACAAAACTGATACAGTCTGTTGACAATTTAGAACTGATGCAAAAAATAAACGATTTTGCAATAAAAACAGGCGTTGTTCAGGATATTTTGATTCAGGTTAATATGTCGAAGGAAATCCAGAAGGCGGGAATTGATGAGAACGATATTGACAGAATTTTACTTGAAGCGTGTAGCATGAAAAACATTAAAGTCAAAGGTCTTATGACAATAGGAAGTGCCTTTATGACAGAGTATGAACTTGAGAAAATGTTCGAAAAATGTAATAATATATTTGTTGACAAAAAGCAAAAAAAATATGATAATATAGATATGGAATATTTATCTATGGGCATGTCAGGCGACTATATGACGGCTATTCGCTGCGGCTCAAATATGGTAAGAATAGGCAGCGGGATATTTGGTCCCCGTAATTATAATATTTAGGAGGTATTTGTAATGGCAAATTTCTTTGACAAAGTAAAAAACTTAATTAATTTCGACGGTGACGACGAGGATTACGAACAGGATATGTTCGAAGATATTCCCGTAAAAAACAATCCTGAGACAGAATTTAAAGTAAAAAAAGGCAAAGTTGTTAACATCAATACTACTACTCAGTTAAAAGTTGTTGTAGTTTCACCGGATTCTTTTGAAGAAGCAAGAGATATTGCGGAACATTTAAAACAGAAAAAACCTGTTGTTATCAATCTTGAATCGGTTGAAAAAGAAGTGGCAAGGAGAATTATAGACTTCTTAAGCGGCGCTGTTTATGCAACCGAAGGTAACATTCAGAAAATTTCTGCCGGTATCTTTTTGGTTGCACCTTATAACGTAGGTATTATGGGTGATTTTAAAGACGAATTACGTAATAAAGGTGTATTTCCATGGCAATATTAAGTTTAGTCCGTATTTCACTTTATTATCTGCTTTCTGTAGTAAATTTGCTTTTGGTAGTGAGATGTATTATATCGTGGTTTCCTGTTGGATATAATAAAATAATTGAGTTTTTGTATAACGTTACAGAACCCATATTATCCCCCATAAGAAAGCTGTTATCAAGAACAAACTACAATATGAATGTGGATTTTTCACCTGTTGTTGCTTATCTTATAATTACTTTGCTTCAAAGGTTGATTTTGTAAATGAACAAAGAAAATTTACTTAAACTTGGCAATAACAAGGACGAAAAACTTTTGATTTCCAAACTTGTTGATACCGCAACAGTCGCTTTAAAAACAAATTATCTGAAATGCACTAAATTTTTAAACGGACGCGAACAGGTACTTGCAAAGTACGTGTTTAACAGTATGGGTGTAAGTTACGTTTTTTTCGGTGGTTACGACCAGTATGAACGCGCAGTTGCAGTTTGTTTTACAGATGAAGTGTACCTTGATACATATATTTATCCCGTAAAAATTCTTGATATTAACGTCAGAGACGGGTATAAACTCAATCACAGAGATTATCTTGGAAGTATTATGGGATTAGGCATAAAAAGAGAAATGATTGGTGATATAATAGCGGACAAGTCAGGTGCAAAAGTATTTGTTTATGATGAAATTGCAGAATATTTAAAATTACAGATTTCTAAAATAGGTAACCTTGGTGCGTCGGTTGAAATTTATGAAATAGGCGATATTGTAATTCCCCAAAGACAGTACAAAGATATTTCCTTTACTGTAAGTTCACCAAGAATTGACAGTATTGTTTCCGGTGCTACAGGGGTATCAAGAGGAGATGCGGCAACTCTTATTTCTGGTGGTAATGTTTCTCTTAACTGGGAAACTGTCGCAAGCCACAGTAAAACTGCAGAGCAGTCGCAGATTTTGTCCGTCAAAGGATATGGAAGATATAAGATTGACAGTATCGGCGGAGTTACAAAAAAAGGCAGAATTTTTGTTACTGTTAAGAAATTCATATAATATGTACAGGAACATTAATATGTTCCTGTTATTTGCTAATTACACCTTTTAATTATATAGAAAATAATTAACAGTATAGCAAATATTACTGCTACAATAACGAATACAGGTAATAGTGCAACCACGTTTTCAAACAAAGTTATTCCTAAAATAACTCCTACCGTCAAGCCAAGCACTATACCTAAAATTGTCAGTACTACATTAATGCAACAGATGTTACTGCATTTTTTGAAGCAATCGGTACATGGCATATTATTGTCTCCCTTTTGTTTTATTTGCAGTTTTTATACTGCATTAATATAATATGGTTTACATAATATATTTGTTACAGAGGTAAAGTTTATGAAAGAAAAAATTCTACAACTTTCAAAAGAAATAGAAAAGCATAATTATAACTATTATGTTCTTGACAATCCGACAATTTCTGATTTCGAGTATGATGCAATGCTTAATGAACTTATGGCACTTGAAATGCAGTATCCTGAATTTAAAAGTCCCAATTCTCCAACGACACGTGTAGGCGGAGAAGTTCAGGAGGGTTTTGCACCTGTTGTTCATAGTGTCCAGATGGCATCATTGGCAAAAGCATTTTCCTACGATGAACTTGTGTCCTTTGATAACTCTGTAAAAAAGTTGTGCCCCGATGCAAAATATGTTGTAGAGTATAAAATTGATGGTTTATCAGTTTCTCTTGAATACCGTAACGGTGAATTTGAACGCGGTTCAACACGCGGTGACGGAATGGTGGGGGAAGATGTATCTGAAAACTTAAAAACAGTAAGAACTATACCGCTTACTCTTAATAAAGATATTCCATATCTTGAAGTAAGAGGCGAAGTTTTTATGCCCGTTTCTGCTTTTGAAAAATTAAATAGCGAAAGAGAAGTGGAAGAACAGCCGTTGTTTGCAAATCCGAGAAATGCTGCGGCTGGCTCTTTACGACAGCACGACAGTAAAATTACTGCAAAAAGAAATCTTGATATATTTGTATTTAATATTCAGCAAATCGAAGGTGTCGAGATTAGAAAGCATACGGAAGGTCTTTTATACTTAAAAAGTCTCGGTTTTAAAACAAGCCCCGTTACAAAACTTCATAATTCTATTCAGTCTGCATTTGATGAGATTATGGAAATAGGAGCAAGTCGCGGTAATCTTGGTTTTGATATAGACGGTGCAGTAATTAAAGTAAATGATTTTTCAATGAGAGAAATACTCGGAAGTACTTCGAATACTCCAAAATGGGCAATTGCCTATAAATTTCCTGCAGAACAAAAGGAAACTGAATTAAGAGATATAACTGTTCAGGTAGGCAGGTCAGGTGTATTAACGCCAACTGCCGAACTAAAACCAGTCAGAATAGCTGGTAGTGTTGTGTCAAGAGCAACACTGCACAACATTGATAATATAAAGACAAAAGATATAAGAATAGGTGACAAAGTAATAATTCAAAAAGCGGGAGAAATTATACCTGAAGTTGTAAAATCTCTTCCTGAAAAAAGAAATGGCAGCGAAATTGTGTTTAAAATGCCGGAAATTTGTCCCGTATGCGGCGGAGAAGTAATAAGATTTGATGATGAAGCGGCAACATACTGTATAAATTCAAACTGTCCTGCTCAAAGAATAAGAAGCATTATTCACTTTGCTTCAAAAGATGCAATGGATATTGACGGTTTAGGTCCTGCAATTGTTGAGCAGTTATGTAATGAAAATCTGATTTCAAACTATGCTGATTTATTTTATCTTACAAAGGCACAGTTATTAGGGCTTGAAAGAATGGCTGATAAGTCAGCACAAAATTTGCTTGATTCCATTGAAATTTCAAAATCACGCGGTCTTGACAGAGTATTGTGCGGTCTTGGCATTAAACATATAGGCGTAAAAGCCGCAAAATCCCTTGCAGAAACATTTGGTGATATAGACAGTATAATTTGTGCAACAAAAGAGCAACTGCTTTCTATTTACGATTTTGGCGATTCTATGGCTGAAAGTGTTATTAAATTCTTTGCATCTGATTTTGCATGCGATATTATAAACAAATTAAGATTTGCTGGGGTTGATTTGACATATACTTCAAATGTCGAAGATGACAGATTTAAAGATATGACATTTGTTTTAACAGGGACTTTGTCAAAGTACACAAGGGATGAGGCATCTACAATAATAGAACGTTTTGGCGGTAAAACCGCAGGCAGTGTTTCAAAAAAGACAACTTATGTATTAGCAGGTGAAAATGCAGGCAGTAAACTTACAAAAGCCGAAAGTTTAGGTATAAATATTATAACAGAAGAACAATTTGAACAAATGATACAATTTTGAAAATTTTCAGGAACTCTATTGTAAAATTTCAAGTTTTGTTATAAAATATAAAGATAGTGAGGTGAATAGTGTGTTTAAAACAATTAAAGAAGAAATTGATGTAATATTAGAACGTGACCCTGCGGCGAGAAGCAGGTGTGAAGTTTTCTTTCTTTATAGCGGATTCAAAGCAATAATTCACCATAGAATCGCACATTGGCTGTATAACCGTAAACACTATTTCCTTGCAAGATTTGTCTCGCAAAGGAGCAAGAAGATTACAGGTATTGAAATTCATCCTGCGGCAAAAATCGGCAAAGGTCTTTTTATTGACCACGGTACGGGAGTTGTAATAGGTGAAACTACTGAAATCGGCGATAACTGCACTATTTATCAGGGAGTAACTCTCGGCGGTACGGGTAAGGACAAAGGAAAACGTCATCCTACAATCGGTAACAATGTTTTAATTGGCTCAGGTGCAAAGGTTTTAGGACCTTTTACCGTTGGTGACAACTCAAAAATTGCCGCAAATGCTGTGGTTTTAAGCGAAGTACCACCCAACAGTACCTGTGTTGGTGTTCCGGGAAGAATTGTGACCATCAACAACGTAAGAATAGCACCTGTTGCTCAGGATTTAGACCAGATACATATGCCAGACCCTGTATCTATGGAACTTTGCAAATTAAGAGCACGGCTTGAAAAATTAGAGGAGGCAAACAAATCTGATGAAACTTTATAATACTCTCACAAGACAAAAAGAAGAATTTGTACCAATAGAAAAAGATACTGTAAAAATGTATTCCTGCGGACCAACAGTGTATAATTATTTTCATATTGGAAATGCAAGACCGTTTATTGTGTTTGATTCATTAAGAAATTATCTTTCATACATTGGTTATAACGTAACTTTTGTTCAGAATTTTACTGATATTGATGATAAATTAATAAATAAAGCAAAAGAAGAAAATACTACTGTTAAAGAAATTGCAGAGACTTTTATCAAAGAGTATTTTACAGACGCTGATGCACTTGGTATCTGCAGAGCGTCCGTTCACCCAAGAGCAACAGATAATATTGATGCCATTATAGAAATTATCAAAAAACTTGAAAGTAACGGATATGCCTATGCAAAAGACGGTGACGTATATTTTTCTACAAAAAAATTCAATGAGTACGGTAAACTTTCACATCAACCTTTAGAAGATTTGGAAGCGGGTGCGCGTATAGACGTAAACGAAAGCAAAGACGACCCAATGGATTTTGCGTTGTGGAAAAAACAAAAAGAAGAGACAGAGCCGGCATGGGAAAGCCCCTGGGGAATGGGAAGACCGGGTTGGCATATAGAATGTTCAGCTATGGCTAACAGATATCTCGGCACTACAATCGACATTCACAGCGGTGGTCAGGACTTGATATTCCCTCATCACGAAAATGAAATTGCACAGAGTGAATGTGCAAACCATGCACCTTTTGCAAAATACTGGCTTCATAACGGATATATTAATGTTGACAATGTTAAAATGTCAAAATCTCTTGGTAATTTCTTCACGGTAAGAGATGTGTTAAAAGAATTCAAACCGGAAACAATAAGATTTTTTATGTTGTCTTCTCATTACAGAAGTCCAATTAACTTTTCAAGAGATTTAATTATTCAGGCGCAGACAGGACTTGAAAGAATATACACTTGTCTTGATAACCTTGAATTTTTAGCCCAAAATGCCGTTTCGGGTGAAATTGATGACGATGTTAAAGAAATGTGCAGTTCGTATAAAAAATCATTCTGTGAAGCATTAGACGATGATTTTAATACTTCTCTTGCAATTTCTGTATTATTTGACTTTGCACGCGACATTAACACAAATATCACTTCTGTAAATAACAAAGAAACAATAATGGAAGTATATGATATGTTAAAAGAGTTAGGCGGAGTTTTGGGGCTTTTACAAAAGCAACAGGACAAAACATTGGCCGAAGATATAGAAAAATTGATTAATGAGCGTCAGCAGGCAAGAAAAGAAAAGAATTTTGCTCTTGCAGATAAAATCCGTGATGATTTAAAAGCACAGGGAATTATTCTGGAGGATACACCTCAGGGTGTAAAATGGCATTATGAAAGTTAATGAATATTCACCGCTTGTGCTTGCTTATGTTGGCGACGCTGTGTATGAACTTTATGTAAGAAAACATATTACAAAAGACAACAACATTCAGGTTGACAAACTGCACAAAAAGGCGGTTTCTATAGTGAAATCATCTGCTCAGGCAAACAGTTTTCATTTAATTGAAAATATGTTGACAGAAGAAGAAACAGCGGTTTTTAAACGTGGCAGAAACGCAAAATCTACTGTCCCGAAAAATTCTGATATGAGTGAGTATAAGACCGCTACAGGTCTTGAAGCGTTAATCGGTTACATATATCTGAAAGGCGATATTATACGTCTTGATGAGATTATGAATCTAATATTATCGGAGATTTAACGCTGAGATATGAAAAACAACGGGAAATTTATAATTAAATATTTTTACATTACATTGGGCACATTGATTGCCGCTCTTGGACTAAATCTGTTTTTGATACCAAATCAACTTGCAGTGGGGGGAGTAAGCGGACTTTCAACCGCAGTTAATCATCTGATTAATATTCCCGTTGGTACTTTGTCTGTTATTCTAAATGTTCCGCTTTTTATTCTCGGAATGATTTTTGAAGGAAAAAGTTTTGCTGTAAAGTCGTTATTTGCTACATTTACGCTTGCGGTATTTTTAGACGTTTTCTCGTTTGTCCCGAATCTTGCACCCGATTTGGTTACTGCTTCAGTTTTTGGTGGTGCTTTAAGCGGTTTTGGTTTTGGATTAGTTCTGTTAAAGGGTGCATCAACAGGCGGTTCCGATATAATTGCGAAGATTATTAACAGACGTCGCGGGCATCTTTCTATTGGAAACATACTGTTTGTAACGGATATTTTAATAATTTTATTTGCAACCGTTGTTTTTAAAAGCATTAATACCGGTTTATATTCGATTTTTGCGCTTTATGTATGCTCCAAAACAATAGATTTGCTGACAGAAGGAGTTAAATTTGCAAAGTTAGCGTTTATTATTTCTGATAATCACATAAATATTGCAAAAGAAATTAACCGTAAAATTAACAGAGGAGCAACATTTTTAACTGGTAAAGGTGCGTATTCGTACAAAAGCAAATACGTTATAATGTGTTCCCTTAAAAAGAATGAAATTACAATGTTAAAAGAATTAATTTATAAAATTGACCCAAAGGCGTTTATGATTATAACTGACGCACGGGAAGTTTTAGGAGAGGGCTTTATAAAAATTTAAATATATTTTAGGAGGTTTATAATGGATAACAAACAGTTGAAACTTCATGCGGCAAACATCAGAAAAAACATTTTAACTGCAGTGCATTCACCAAAATCAGGTCATCCTGGCGGTTCTTTATCCGTTTGTGATTTGCTTACTTTTTTGTACTTTGAGGTGATGAATATTGACCCCGAAAATCCGACAAACCCGTCTCGCGACAGATTTGTTTTATCTAAGGGACATGCTGCACCTGCTTTATACAGCACACTTGCAGAACGTGGCTTTTTCCCAACTGAAGAAGTATGCAATTTCAGAAAATTCGGAAGCAATCTTCAGGGGCATCCTGTTATGTATGTTCCCGGGGTTGATATGGCTACGGGTTCATTGGGACAAGGTATTTCTGCCGCTAACGGAATGGCGATTGCAGGTAAACTTGATAAGGCGGATTACCGCGTATATGCAGTTCTTGGTGACGGCGAATTACAGGAAGGTCAGGTATGGGAGGCAGCTATGTTTGCAGGGCACTACAAACTTGATAACCTTTGTGCATTTGTTGACCACAACCATTTACAAATTGACGGTAACGTGGAAGACGTTATGAACCCCACACCAATAGATGAGAAATTCAAAGCATTTGGTTGGAACGTACTTACAACTGACGGTCACGATTTTGACCAGTTAAGAGATGCAATTAACAGCGCAAAATCATACGTTGGAAAACCCACAGTTATTATTTTAAATACCATAAAAGGCAAAGGCGTTTCATTTATGGAAAACCAGGTTAACTGGCATGGAAGTGCTCCGAACGATGAACAATATAAGCAGGCAATTGATGAAATTGACCAATACATAGAAACTCTTGGAGGTGCATTATAATGTCAAACAAAATGGCTACAAGAGAAGCATACGGCAAAAAACTTGCTATGCTTGGTGAAACTACAGATATTATAGTAATGGATGCCGATTTATCCGGCTCAACAAAAACAGGTGAATTTGCCAAAAAGTTTCCTGAAAAATTTATTAACACAGGTATTGCCGAAGGAAATATGATGTCAACAGCAGCGGGCATTGCAACAACAGGTAAAACTGTTTTTGCAAGTTCTTTTGCTATGTTTGCTGCAGGACGTGCCTTTGAGCAAATCAGAAATTCAATATGCTATCCTAAATTAAATGTGAAAATCGGTGCTACACACGCAGGTATAAGCGTTGGTGAAGACGGTGCAACTCATCAGTCAATAGAAGACATTGCTGTTATGCGTTCAGTTCCCAATATGGTTGTATTATCACCCGTTGACCAGTACGAAACTTATGCAGTTATAGATGCGGCCGTAAAATACAATGGCCCTGTTTACATACGTCTCGCAAGGTTACCCATTGAAAATATTTATGACGAAAACTATACCTTCGAAATTGGCAAAAGCCACACGTTAAAAGACGGTGACGACGTTACAATTATTGCTACCGGAATTATGGTAGGTGCGTCATTGGAAGCTGTAAATATGTTAAAAGAGCAGGGAATTAATGCGCGTCTTATTAATATGGCATCTATTAAGCCGATAGATAAAGATGCAATAATCAAAGCAGCGAAAGAAACAAAAGCAATCGTAACAGTAGAAGAACACAGTATTATCGGCGGTTTGGGAAGCGCTGTATGTGAAGTTCTTTGCGAATGTGAGCCCGTTAAAGTAAAACGTATTGGTGTAGAAGACAGATTCGGTCAGTCAGGTAAGCCAGAACTGTTATTTGAAGAGTATGGCTTAACTGCTGAAAATATTGTTAAACAAACTATGAAATTGTTAGGTAAATAACACGGAGGTATATTACATAATGAGTTACAAACCGGCATCTTTTCTTGATAAATACGACAAAATCATTTTTGATTTAGATGGCGTTATTACAAACGAGCAACGATATTGGGATGCGGCAGCTTTAACTCTTTATCAATTATTTACCGAACCATTTGATGTAACTTATGCCGTTAATAATGTATCAATTATAAGAACGATAATTCTTTATCGTGACAAAATTGTAAAACTGTTAAAAAACCTCGGGGTTAATTCAAATTGGGACTTAACTTATGTCGTTTACGCTTTTTCAACAATTCTTGATACGTTTGACACGGTTACTATTTACGAGAAAATTAAACGTCTTAATTTACCTGCATTACAGTTATACGATTACATTAAAGAAAATTCAGTAATTGGCGGCAGAGATGGAGATGGCTATAAGTACCTTATATCTGTTTATCAGGAATGGTATCTTGGTGATGAATTGTTTAAGAAAACCTATAATAAACCGATGACTGCCGAGGGAAAACCTGGGCTTGCAAATATGGAAGAACCATTACTTGATTTAGACAAAACAAGATTGGTTTTGGAAACTTTAAGCAAATATAAAACTATAGGTATTGCTTCGGGGCGTGTTTTCGAAGAAGCATTTTATCCTCTTGACAAATGGAAGATATTTGATTTGTTTGACAAAGATTATGTTTCAACTTATACAGACATAATAAATGCCGAAGAGCAAACCGGTGTCTTTCCTTTGACAAAACCGCACTATTTTCTGTTTACCCGCAGTGCAGTAGGTAACACCGTTTCTTATTCTGATATTGTTGATAAAAAAATTAACAAAGAAATATTAAAGAATACTCTTGCTGTTGGTGATGCGGGTGCCGATTTGTTTTCGGCACAACAGAGCGGAATGGATTTTCTTGCTGTGTTATCAGGCATTGATGGTGCTAAATCACGTTCGTTTTTTGAGCAAAACAATGCTACATATATTATTAATAATATTTTCGATTTAATAGAGGAAGAATAGTATTGACTAAAATAATTGATTTGCCTTTAACTAAAGATAAAATAAAAGATTTAAAAGCAGGTGACAGCGTACTTTTAAACGGCGTTATATACACCGCAAGAGATGCTGCCCATAAAAGAATGGTTGAAACAGGGAAATATCCTTTTGACATTAAAGAACAGGTTATATATTTTGCAGGGCCTACACCTAATAAAGATGGGCAGGTTATTGGTTCCTGCGGACCTACAACAAGTTCAAGAATGGATGCTTATTCCCCAACCCTTATTAAAGACGGTCTTACAGGAATGATAGGAAAAGGAGAAAGAGACCAGTCTGTTATTGATGCAATGAAAACCTACGGTGCAGTATATTTTGGTGCTATCGGTGGTTGCGGTGCATTAATTTCAAAATGTATCAAATCATCAACTGTTGTTGCTTACGATGATTTGGGTACTGAGGCGATAAGACAATTGACTGTGGAAAATTTTCCTGCAGTTGTTGTTATAGATAGTAAAGGAAATAAAATTTAACGGAGGAATGAAAAAATGAAACAAGTTACAAAAGATACTATTATTATTGACGTATTGCAGTTAGACGAAGGAACTGCAAAATTCTTCTTTGAGATTGGTATGCATTGTTTAGGTTGCCCTTCTGCAAGTGGAGAATCTATTGAACAGGCATGTGCTGTTCACGGCGTTGACGCTGACGAATTAGTAAACAAAATCAACGAATATCTTGCAGACAAATAATTAGAAGTAAGGAGGAGTTAAGTATGTCTAAAACAGAAAAACAATACTTAACCTACAAAGGTAAGCCCCTTGTAAGAAGAGGAAATCTTATTTATTACGGAAATCACGAGGACAAATATATAGTTACTCTGAACATAACTGATACAACAAATTTAATAGACCTTGATATTGCTACAAACGTTGTTGTATCTTTGCAGACCAACGATGTTCCCGGTAAGGAAAAAGTACTTAACAAAGCAGAAAGAGAAGGTCTTTACGACGCTCTTGATTTAGGAGAATACTGGCTTACTGACAAACTTTCAGAAGAAGAATAAGAAAAATGCTTGTGGTAAAAACCACAAGCATTTTTTTTATAGCGTTTCGTTTTCAAGCCATTTTTTACAAGCGTCAACCGCTTCTATATAGTCTTCGGTAATAATGGCATTAGTATGTAAAATTACGCCGTCAATTTTATTCTGTTTTATCAGTTCTTTTGCACTGTTTAACTGTTTTAAAACAACAGTTGCCTTGGCACTTTTTTCTCCGCC
>JAFQVC010000027.1 GCA_017408205.1 Clostridia bacterium
AAGCCAAGTACCGTAACATTGTAACCGTCTTTTACAAGGCAGTCCGCAAGTTTAACCTGTCTTAAATCCCCGCCGCATATAAGAAAATTTTTATTAGTGCTCATATATAATCAACCCTTTCGTTTTATTATATTAAAACAATAAAAAAAGCGTTCCTCGTTTCGAGGAACGCTTACATTATTTAATCTTAGTAATATCATAAGGCGTAGTCTGGTATACGTGATAGTTTAGCCAGTTTGAAAACAACAGGTTTGCAGTTGAACGCCAACTGTTTTTGGGTTTTTTAGAGGGGTCGTCATTTTCAAAGTAATTTTCGGGAATATCGATTTCAATTCCCTTGTCTATGTCTCTGAAATATTCTCCCGCAAGAGTGTCCGCATCATATTCAACGTGACCCGTCACAAAAATCTGCTTACCTTTTTTGGAGGTCACAAGATACACACCTGCATCTTTTGATGTGGCTATGATTTCAAGTTCGGGAATCATTTTTATGTCCTCTTCTTTAACGTAGGTGTAACGGGAATGAGGAACATTGAACTCGTCATCAAAACCGCGTGTAAGCATTTTATTTTTACGTTTTAATGTGTGCTTATATACCCCTGAAAGTTTTTTGTCAAGAGGATATTTCTGAATTCCGTAATGGTAGTAAAGACCTGCCTGAGCACCCCAGCAGATATGCATTGTAGAGGTCACGTTAGATTTGGTCCATTCCATTATTTCGGTTAATTCTTTCCAGTAATCAACCTGTTCAAAAGGCATTTGCTCAACAGGGGCACCTGTTATTATCATACCGTCAAACTTTTCTTTTTTAATTTCATCAAAAGTTTTGTAGAAAGTATGAAGATGCTCTTTTGGTGTGTTTTTACTGGTGTAAGTTTCTGTTGCAATAAACTGAACGTTAACCTGCAATGGGCTGTTACTTAAAAGCCTCAGTAACTGGGTTTCCGTAGCAATTTTTGTAGGCATTATGTTTAGTATAACAATGTTAAGAGGACGAATATCCTGGGTTATTGCGCGGTTTTCGTTCATAACAAATATATTTTCCTGGGCAAGTGTTTTTTCCGCAGGTAAGTTATTTGGAATTTTAATAGGCATAATTTTCACCTCAAATTACATTATACTAAACAATGGAAAAAAATACAAGTACTATTTAAGCAGCGTAAAAAACAGACAAACTATTACAAAACCCGTTAAAAACCATGTGGCAGGTTTGTGCTTTGTAACATAATAAAGCCCAAGACAGGCAATACCTACCCCTACCAGCATAGATATAAACTGATAATTTGGAATAAGACCGATTATGAACATACAAGACCCAGCACCGCATAACAGTCCAAGTATTAATTCTTTAAGATTAAATGGTGTTTTCAATTCAGATTCTCCTTAATGAACGTCCATATTGACGGATTTTCAAAAGTTCTGCTCCAGGAAGCAATTCCTGCAAGGCCGTATTTTTTGCAAAGTTCTATTCTTGCAAGAACAGAAGTTTCATCTTCAAGCCAGATTTTAACTGTCTGCTCTCCGTCTTTCCACTCTGCATAATTCTGTCCCGTTTTTTCGTCATAAACAATTTGTGCACCTGCATTTTCTATCTGCTTCATTGCAGTTTCCATACCTATTGCAGAAGTTTTTACCACCTTACCGTTTTGTTCACGCCACAAACGTGCATAAAAAGGAATACCGAGAAGCAGTTTTTCCGCAGGTACTTCCTCTAAAGTGATTTCTATCGATTCTTCCACCCAGGGAAGAGATGCAACAGACCCCGCTTCCGTACTCCAGGTACCGTTTTCGTCGTAAGCCATAAGTGCTACATAGTCAACATAT
>JAFQVC010000003.1 GCA_017408205.1 Clostridia bacterium
AGTGAGCAAAATTATTCTTTTAAAGACCACTATATCGAAGTGCCTTTTGATTTGTCTAAAGTTATGTTTATTGTAACTGCCAATACTTTAGATACTATTTCAAAACCCCTTCTTGACAGAATGGAAGTAATTGAACTTTCAAGTTATACAGAAAATGATAAGAAAGAAATTTGTAAAAAGTTTTTAATTCCAAAGCAAAGAGAAGCACACGGACTGAAAGCAAATCAACTTAAAATAAACGATAGTGCGGTTAAAAATATAATTAACTGCTATACCCGTGAGGCGGGAGTAAGACAGTTGGAAAGAGAAGTTGCAACTATTTGCAGAAAAACTGCACGTGGGATAATTGAAAACAAATATAAAAGTGCTAACGTAACCTTAAACAACATTGAGGAATTTTTAGGCAGACCAAAGTATTTCTATGACAGTATTTATGATTACAATGAAATCGGTGTTGTAAACGGTCTTGCTTGGACAAGTGTCGGCGGAGATACGTTAAAGGTTGAGGTTAACATTATGCCGGGTACAGGACAGGTTCAGTTAACTGGCAAACTTGGTGACGTTATGAAAGAATCTGCAATGTCCGCTATCAGTTATTTAAGAGCAAACAGTGATAAATACGGAATTTTGCCAAACTTTTATAAAAATAACGATATTCATATTCACGTACCTGAAGGTGCAACACCTAAAGACGGTCCCTCTGCAGGGATAACTATGGCTACGGCGTTATTATCTGCTTTAAAACAGGAACCTGTTATGAATAATATTGCAATGACAGGCGAAATTACAATAAGAGGAAGAGTTTTACCAATAGGCGGACTTAAAGAAAAGTCAATTGCCGCATACCGTGCAGGTGTGCAAAAAATAATTTTGCCACTTAAGAATAAACCAGATTTACAGGATATACCCAAAGAAGTAACTGACAATGTAAAATTTGTATTTGTTGAGCACATTGACCAAGTATTTAAAGAGGTTTTCCCTGAAAATAAGGTGAAGAAAAATTATTCATATCGTAACATTAATCCTGAAATCATTGAGGATGTGGTAAAACAATGAACTTAAATAATCATAAATTGTTGATTTCCGCAGTTTCCAAAAAACAGTATCCGTCAGGTAATTTAAAAGAAATTGCATTGGCAGGTCGTTCAAACGTTGGCAAATCTTCAATGATTAATAAACTTTTGAACAGAAAGAATTTTGCCAGAGTAAGTTCAAGTCCCGGTAAAACCGCAACTATTAATTTCTACAACATTGACGATACTTTTAATTTTGTGGATTTGCCCGGATACGGATTTGCCAAAACATCAATGGAAGAAAGAAAACGTTGGGGTAAAATGATTGAGGAATACTTAAATTACCGTTCACAACTTGTTTGTGTAGTGCTTCTGGTTGATTTCAGACATAAGCCAACTGCCGACGATGTTATGATGTTTGACTGGATTGTATCCAATGGTTTTGAGCCATTAGTAATTGCTACAAAATATGATAAAGTTAAGCCATCAAAAAGAGAAGAAAGTATTAAACTTATTAAAAATACCCTTAATATTGACCAACTTATATTATTTTCCGCTGAAAACGGCTTCGGAAAAGAT
>JAFQVC010000028.1 GCA_017408205.1 Clostridia bacterium
AAGAAGCCAAAGGAGGTAGTGGAGGAAATAACCCCCGAAAATTTTTGCCCTATTTTATCTGACATAAATTCACATGCCTTATAGTCAACGTAGTCACGTTCTGCAATAACTGCATCGGCTTCTGTTTCACTACTCTGCAGTGCTGCCCTTTTTGCATTTACAAACATAGCAGATTTTATTTCGTCGGTCAGTTCTCCTTTTAATTCCATAGAAAGTATTCTGTGAACAAACAAGTCGGGATATCTTCTTATGGGAGAAGTGAAGTGACAGTAATGCTGTGCCGCAAGACCAAAGTGACCAAGGTTTTCCTCGCAGTATCTTGCTTTCATCATAGAGCGAAGCATAATTGTACTTATTGCAAGTTCTGCGTCAGTACCTGTTATTTCAAACAACAGATTCTGCATTGCCTTGGGGCTTACTGATTCTTTTAGTTTGAATTTATACCCAAGAGGTTTTACAACACCTGCAAGGCGTGTTATCTTTTCACTTTCGGGCTCTTCGTGAATACGGAATACCCCGGGCAAATCATTATTTAAAAGATGCTTTGCAACTGTTTCATTTGCAACAAGCATAAATTCTTCAATTATTTTATTTGCTATAGTGATTTTATATTTGACAATGTCTGTTACCTTGCCGTTTTCGTCTGTTACAACCTTTGCCTCTGGGAAGTTAAAATCGATACTTCCGCGGCGGCAACGCTTATCCCTTAAAACAAGTGCAAGTTCGCGCATAAGTTCAAGGAGGGGCACAATTTCAGCATATTTTTCACGCCCTGACATATCACCGTCCAGTATTTTGTAAACGGTATTATAATCCATTCTGTATTTTGTTTTAATTACAGTCTTTTTAATTTCGTAGTTTATAACGCCGCCGTTTGGCAGTATTTCCATTATACAGGAAAGAGCAAGGCGTGGTTTATGGGGCAAAAGACTGCAAAGGCCGTTTGACAGTTTTTTAGGAAGCATAGGAACAACGGTATCTGCAAGGTAAACGCTTGTGCCCCGTATAAATGCCTCGTCGTCAATGGCGGTACCCTCTTTGACATAGTGGCTTACGTCTGCAATATGAACGCCCAGAAGGTAGTTTCCGTTTTTAAGTTTTTTAAGGGAAACGGCATCGTCTAAATCTTTTGCGTCTTCGCCGTCAATAGTGATAATGGTTTCGTCAAAAAGATTCTCGCGACTATTTATTTCGTTATCCGGAATAATGTCGGGAATGTTTTCTAATTCTTTTATGACGGCGTAATTAAACTCTACGCTGTAATTCTTTTCGTTTAAATATTCTATAATATCCATAAATTTTCCTTTCGAAATAAAAAAACTGTCCGTTTCGGACAGTTTAATTAATTACAAAATTGAAAGCAAAACAGAAGTAAGCAGGAAGATAACTGCAGCAACACCTGTAACTTTACCAAGTATTGCATCTATTGTCCTACCTTTGTTTTTTCCAAAAAATGTTTCTGCCCCGCCGGCAATTGAACCGGACAAGCCCGCGCTTTTACCGGACTGAAGAAGAACTATTATTATTAGTGCGATTGCAACAATAAGTTGTAAAATGATTAATGCTGTTTTCATTGGATTTCCCCCTAAACAAAATACTCAATACCGTTATTATAGCACAGGGAGTGGTAAAATGCAAGTGTTTTTTTATTTATTACCAAATATTTTGCTTGCGGGGTAATATGAAGTATTTCCCAATTGTTCTTCAATTTTTATAAGCCGGTTATACTTGCATACTCTGTCTGTTCTTGACGGTGCTCCTGTTTTTATTTGTCCGCAATTTGTGGCTACCGCAATGTCTGCAATTGTAGTGTCTTCTGTTTCACCGCTTCGGTGTGAAACTACGCTTGTATAACCATTTTCTTTCGCAAGTTCAATGGCGTCAAGAGTTTCGCTTAAAGTTCCAATCTGATTAACCTTTACAAGAATGGAGTTGGCAACACCTTTGTCTATCCCTTTCTGAAGTCTTCTCGTGTTTGTTACAAAAAGGTCGTCTCCCACAAGTTGAATTTTATCTCCAAGTCTTTTTGTAAGCAGTTCCCAGGCTTCCCAGTCTTCTTCGGCAACACCGTCTTCCAGTGAAATTATGGGGTATTTACTGCAAAGTTCTTCCCAGTAGGACACCATTTCTTCTGCAGTCTTTGTAATGTCTGATTTCCAGAAAAGGTACTTGCCCTCGTCACCTGATTGTTTTGCTTCCTCAAACATTTCTGTTGCAGCGGCATCTATGGCAATCTTAAATTCGTCATAAGGTGTGTAACCTGCTTTTTCTATTGCCTCAACTATAAAGGAAAGGGCCTGTTCGTCATTTTCCAGATCAGGGGCAAAGCCGCCCTCGTCGCCTACTGCAGTAGAGTACCCGTTTTCTTCCAGAACTTTCTTTAAGGCGTGGAAAACTTCGGTACTTTGTCTTACGGCATCTCTCATAGTGTTTGCACCGACGGGAACAATCATAAACTCCTGAATATTTACGCTGTTGCCCGAATGTTTTCCGCCGTTTAAAATGTTCATCATAGGAACGGGCATAGTGTGGGCATTAACACCGCCTAAATATTTAAATAAAGGCAGCCCTAAACTGTTAGCGGCTGCCTTTGCAACTGCAAGAGATACGCCTAAAATAGCGTTAGCACCAAGTTTACCTTTGTTTTTAGTTCCGTCGGCAGCGATTAAAAGACTGTCGATTTTTCTTTGCTCAAAGGGGTTTTTACCGGTTAATTTACTTGCGATAACAATATTTACATTGTCAACCGCTTTCATTACTCCCTTGCCATTATATCGTTGTGGGTCGTTGTCACGAAGTTCAACCGCCTCAAAAGCACCTGTTGACGCACCTGACGGAACAGAAGCAGTACCAACGCTTCCGTCTGACAATGTAACATCTACGCTTAGTGTGGGGTTACCTCGTGAGTCTAAAATTTCTGTTGCTGTAATTTTTGATATTAAAGTACTGATATTAAACACTCCTAAAAGAATATTTAATACTTACTTTACTAACATACTGTTTCCTGTCATTGATGCAGGTTTTTCAAGTTCTAACAGTTCAAGCATTGTAGGTGCAATATCCGCAAGTCTGCCGTCTTTTGTAAGGTTATACTCGCTTCCTATTAACACCAACGGAACAACATTTGTAGAATGTGCAGTCTGAATATTTCCACCCTCATCAAGCATCTGCTCAGCGTTACCGTGGTCTGCTGTTATAATTGCCTGACCGCCCTGTTCCATAATTGCTTCAACAACTTTTCCAAGGCATGTGTCAACTGCTTCTACTGCATCAACTGCTGCCTGGAACACGCCTGTATGTCCAACCATATCGCAGTTAGCAAAGTTTAGTATTATAACATCATAATTCCCACTATTTATTCTTTTTACACATTCATCTGCAACTTCGGGCGCACTCATCTGTGGCTGCATATCGTAAGTTGCTACTTTAGGTGACGGAATAAGTGCTCTGTCTTCACCGTCGCACACCTTTTCAACACCGCCGTTAAAGAAGAATGTTACGTTTGCATACTTTTCTGTTTCCGCAATTCTTAACTGTTTAAGACCTGCTTTGCTGATATATTCACCAAATGTATCGTCAAGTTTTGTTGGCTTGAATGCAACATCAACGTTTGGCATACTTGCATCATACTGAGTAAAGCACACATAGTAAAGTGGCATAAAGCCCTTCTTTCTTGCAAAACCGTCAAATGCCTCATCTACCATAGTTCTTGTTATTTCTCTTGCTCTGTCAGGACGGAAGTTAAAGAAAATTACGCTGTCGTTTTCTTCAATTGCTTTACCGCCATCAATTACTGTAGGAACAACAAATTCGTCGGTAACGTCTTCTTTGTATGACGCTTTTACTGCACCAACGGGGTCTAATGCTTTAACGCCCTCGCCGTTTACCATTGCGTCGTATGCTTTTTCAACTCTGTCCCATCTGTTGTCTCTGTCCATAGCGTAATATCTGCCCATTACTGATGCAATTTTACCTATGCCTTTTTCGTCTATTTTCTCCTGCAACTGTGCAACGTAATCAGCACCTGAAGTAGGAGGAACGTCTCTGCCGTCTAAGAAGCAGTGGATATAAACTTCCTTAAGTCCTTGTTTTTTTGCAAATTCTAAAAGACCGTACAGGTGCTCGTTGTGACTGTGAACACCGCCGTCTGACAAAAGTCCCATAACGTGGAATGCAGAATTATGCTTTTTGCAGTTTTCTGCGGCTTTTAAAAGAGCGTCGTTTGTAAAGAAATCACCGTCTGTAATTGATTTTGTAATTCTTGTAAGTTCCTGATATACAATTCTTCCTGCACCGATGTTTGTATGTCCTACTTCTGAGTTACCCATCTGTCCCTCAGGAAGACCTACGTCCATACCGCTGCAGTGAATTACGTTATTTGGATAATTTGCAAGATACCTGTCCATATTAGGTGTTTTTGCGGCTACTATTGCGTTGCCGTTAGTTTTGGGCGAGTATCCGTATCCGTCTAAAATAATTAATGCTAATGGTTTTTTTCTCATACTGTTCTCCATTATTTGTTATATTTTACGATTTTTGTAAAGTCAGGTGCTTTTAGTGATGCACCGCCGATTAAACCGCCGTCGATGTCGGGCTGTGCCAACAATTCTGCAGCGTTTCCTGCGTTCATGCTGCCGCCGTACTGAATACGTGCGATGTCTGCAGTTTCTTTGCCGTATAGTTCGCAGATTACGTTTCTGATAATTGCACAAACTTCGTTTGCCTGTTCTGCTGTAGCAGTTTTACCTGTACCGATAGCCCAGATTGGCTCGTAAGCAATTACAACATTTGCCATCTGTTCTTTTGTTACGTTTGCAAGACCAAGTTTGATTTGTTTTCTGATATGTTCAGGCATAATACCTGCTTCTCTTTGTTCCAATGTTTCGCCGCAGCAGAAAATAGGTGTTAAGCCCTTTTCTAAAGCAACAAGAATTTTTACATTTACTGTTTCGTCAGTTTCAGCAAAGTATTCTCTTCTTTCTGAGTGACCGATGATAACATATTTAACGCCAAGTGACAAAAGCATATCTGCTGAAACTTCACCTGTGTATGCACCGCTTTCTTTAAAGTGCATATTCTGTGCACCAACACCGATGTTTGTGCCTTTAACTGCTTCTGCTACTGCACAGATAGAAGTAAAAGGTACGCAAACAACAACGTCTGTGTCTGCATCTTTAACCATTGGGATAAGTTCTTTTACAAGTTCTACACCTTCTGCGGGTGTTTTGTTCATTTTCCAGTTACCTGCAATAATTTTCTTTCTTGACATATTAATCAAAACCTTTCTATATTTATTTACAATAATTTCCCTCCACCTTAAAGATGGAGGGAAAATTTATTATTTATCGTTAAGACATACAATACCGGGTAATTCTTTGCCTTCTAAGAATTCCAAAGATGCACCGCCGCCTGTTGAGATGTGTGACATTTTATCACCAAGACCTGCCTGGTTAACTGCAGCAACACTGTCGCCGCCGCCGATGATTGTTGTAGCATCGATTTCTGCTAAAACCTCAGCAATAGCATTTGTACCTTTTGCAAATGTTGGCATTTCAAATACGCCCATAGGTCCGTTCCAAACAACAGTTTTTGCTTCTTTTACAGCGTCTGAATAAAGTTCGATTGTTTTTTCGCCGATATCAAGACCTTCCCATCCGGCTTCAATTTCGCCTCTGCCTACTGTCTTGTGTTCAGCATCGTTTGAAAATTCTTTTGCTACTACTGTATCAATAGGAAGTAACAATTTAACGCCTTTTTCTTTTGCTTTTGCAATCATTTCGTTAGCGTAGCCAAGGTAGTCTGCCTCAAGAAGTGAATTACCAACTTCTTCGCCCTGTGCTTTCATAAATGTATAAGCCATACCGCCGCCGATAATTAGTGTATCAACTTTTTCAAGTAAGTTGTTGATTACAGAAATTTTGCTTGATACTTTTGAACCGCCAAGGATAGCAACGCAAGGTCTTACAGGGTTGTTTACTGCATTACCCAAAAATTCTATTTCTTTTTCGATTAGGAAACCGCAGGCAGCATCGCCGTCAATGTAGTCTGTTACGCCTACTGTTGAGCAGTGTGCTCTGTGTGCAGTACCAAAA
>JAFQVC010000029.1 GCA_017408205.1 Clostridia bacterium
CGTAATTAAATATATCGGTAACGGTATTTTATGGTTTTTCGGATTAAAGGCGGTCAAGGCAGTAATTGCGGTAATAGTAATTCTATTTTTAATTATTGCAGGATTTATTGTTTACAGTCTTAAAGTACAGGAAGAAAAGAAAAGGCGGAAAAAGAGGAGGGACAACAGATGGTAAGTTCATTTCAACAGGTAATAAGCGCATTTAAGTTTATTCGTATTCAGGACTACATTGACATTTTAATAGTTGCTTATGTTATTTACAAAGGTATTAAAATGATAAGAGACACAAGGGCAGTACAGTTAATTAAAGGTATTATTATGCTTTTGGTTGCCCTGCAGTTAAGTTCCTGGTTTGGGCTTCATATGATTAATTACATTTTGCTTAACACCGTTCAGGTGGGGGTAATTGCAATTATTATTGTGTTTCAGCCCGAACTTCGTAACGCTCTTGAAAAGATAGGACGAAGCAGATTCAGTTCATTATTTACGGGGGTTGATGAAAACGCACCCGAGAGAATTGAGCAAACTGCAAAAGCCATTTGCGATGCGGCAGAAAGTATGTCAAACAACCATGTAGGAGCACTTATTGTATGTGAGCGTGAAACTAAAATCGGGGACATTATAAGAACAGGTGTTACCATTGATTCTGCAATAAGCGCAGAACTTTTGGTTAATATTTTTGTGCCCAACACACCTCTTCACGACGGTGCGGTAGTGGTAAGACAAAACAGAATAGTTGCGGCGTCCTGTTTTTTACCTCTTACACAGAATGACGATTTAAGCACAGAACTTGGAACAAGACACCGTGCGGCACTTGGTATATCAGAGGCCTCTGACGCGGTGGTAGTTGTTGTGTCAGAAGAAACGGGCAAGATTTCGTTGGCACTTGACGGTTCATTAACAAGAAATCTTACTTCTGCATCTCTGCAAAAAGCACTTGTTAAAGTGCTTATGGCTGACAGTGCAAAAGAAAAACGCAACAGATTAAAGTTTTGGAAGGGGCTGAAAAAATGAAAAAGTTTTTTACTACAGATATTTCCACCAAAATTTTGTCTTTAGTAATTGCAGTATTTTTATGGGTGTACCTTGTTGTGCTTTTAAATCCGCAGATAGAAACTACAATTACAAACATACCAATCACTTTTAAAGACCAGGCAAATTTAACCAGAAACGGTTTTGTTATAACAAACGACACTGTAGATACAGTTACTTTAAAACTTCGCGGTTCAAGAAATATGCTTTCAAATGTTAACAAAAACAACATTTCTGCTTATGTTGATTTGTCAGGCTGTTCAGGGCAGAACACATATACTTTGCCTGTGCACATTACACTTCCTCACGATGAGTTGTCTATTGTTGACAAAAGTCCGTACAACATCAATGTTGAAGTAGATAAGGTATCAACCTACAGATTTGGTATAGAAATTGTCCCTGAGGGTGAACTTAAAAAAGACTATGTAATAGATACATTAGAGGGAGATGTGAGCGAAGTTCTGGTGAAAGGTCCGTCAGAACTTGTGAGCAGTATTAAAAAAGCGGTGGTTACTGTTGACGTGTCAGGTACAGATGCTGATTTTACCAAAGAGGCTGAAGTTACTCTTTATAACACACAGAATGAAAAAGTTGTAAACCATCTTATTTCTATAGATAAGCCAAAAGTAATAGTAACAGGTACTGTGCTTTCCCAAAAGACGTTTCCTGTGACTTTCGAGCAGGTATCAGTACCTGAGGGGTATGAGATAACTGATGTTTCTCCTGCTGAAATTACGTTAAAAGGTAAGAAAGACGTCTTATCGGAAATATCAGAATTACCTCTTAAAAATTACTTTTTTAATACCGATGAATTACAGGCGGAAATAGAAATATTGTACCCCGAAGACGTTGAAATCAACGTGGAAACAGTACAAGTTACAATAAAAGAAATAATTACAGAGGAACAACCGGAAACAGATGAAGAAGATAATCAGTAATATAGTGCTTCCTGTCCACTGCACCAATGATGATGCGGTGGAGTATGCGTTAAAAGAATCAAATATTGATAAAAATATTATTACTTCTGCCCGTGTGGTAAAACGCTCTGTTGATGCAAGGCGGGGGACTGTTAACCTTGTGTACGCAGTAGAAATAGAGTATCTGCCAATTGAGGAAGAAAAAGATGAATTTGTGTTCGGCACACAAAAACTGCAGGGTGATATTGTTATTGTAGGTGCAGGTCCCGCAGGACTTTTTACCGCATATACTTTGACTAAAAACGGCTACAAATGTACATTGATTGAGCGTGGACAAAGCGTGTATGAACGTTCAAAATCTGTTGACGGTTTTTACAAAAGCGGTAACCTTAACGTTAATTCAAACGTTCAGTTCGGTGAGGGCGGTGCAGGTACTTTTTCAGACGGAAAACTTACTACACGTGTAGGTGACATTCGCAGTAAAACCGTTCTTGAAACCTTTGTGGAACACGGTGCAAAAGAAGAAATATTGTATGCAGGTAAGCCGCATATTGGTACTGATATGTTAAAAGACATTGTTGCAAATATGAGGAAAGAAATAATTAAAAACGGCGGTAAAGTGCTTTTTGATACCATTGTTTCTGATGTTGTAATAAAGAATAATAAAGTGTATTCCGTAATTACAGATAAAGGGGAATTCCCTGCGGAAAAAGTGGTACTTGCTATTGGTCACTCTGCACGTGACACTTACGAAATGCTTTACAAAAAAGGTGTGGCAATGGAAGCAAAAGCCTTTGCTATGGGTTACAGAATAGAACACAAAAGAGAATTTATAGACAACAGCCAGTACGGGAAATATGCAGGTCACAAAAACCTTGGTGCTGCAGATTACCGGCTTACTTACAACGGAAAAGACAGAAGTTGTTTTTCCTTTTGTATGTGCCCAGGTGGCTTTGTTGTAGCCGCAACAAGCGAAAACGGCGGAATTACAGTTAACGGAATGAGTGAAAACAGCCGTGACGGTGAAAATTCCAACAGCGCAATAGTTGCACAGGTAACACCAAAGGATTACGAGGGCGTTTTAGGCGGTATAGAGTTGCAACGGAAGAATGAAAGACTGGCGTACAGTGTAACAAATTCTTTTGTTGCGCCAATACAGAACACCTCTGATTTTATAAACGGCACAGTTTCTAAAAAGTTGAATGGCGTTGTTCCGTCGTATCCTTTAGGGTATCAGTTTGCGGACCTCTCTGCTCTTATGCCTGAAGGTGCAGTCAGAACTTTAAAGGAAGGACTTAAAAGTTTTGACAGACGGATAAAGAATTTCACTACCCAGTCGGTGTTAACGGGGGTAGAGACAAGAACTTCCGCACCACTAAGGATTTTAAGAAATGAGCAGATGGAAAGTATAAACGTGGGCGGACTTATGCCAATCGGTGAAGGTGCGGGTTATGCAGGTGGCATTATGAGTGCGGCAATAGACGGAATTAAAGCCGCAGAAAGGATAATGAGCGTATATGACAGAAATTAGCGGAAAAACTATTACAGAGGTAGTTAAAAAACTTTGTATAGATGCAAACTACTATATAGGAAACGATGTTGAAAACGCTTTAAAATGCGGTTATGAAACCGAGACACAGCCCCTTGCAAAAGAAGTTCTGGGTAAAATACTTGATAATTCCCAAATCGCCAGAGATGAGCAGATGCCAATTTGTCAGGACACGGGAATGGCGGTAGTGTTTGTTGAAATCGGTCAGGAAGTTCATATTACGGGAAATCTTCAGGACGCCATAAACGAAGGCGTGAGAATTGGCTACCGTGACGGATATTTAAGAAAATCAGTTGTAAAAGACCCTTTAGACAGAGTGAACACAAACGACAACACTCCTGCGGTTATTCACTACGAAATAGTAGAGGGTGAAGAAATAAAAATCACTGTTGCTCCAAAAGGTTTCGGCAGTGAAAATATGAGTGGTATAAAAATGCTTAAACCCTCAGACGGAAAAAAAGGAATTTTAGATTATGTTATAGAATTAATAAGTAAGGGTGGAGGAAATCCTTGCCCTCCCATTGTAGTTGGAATAGGAATTGGAGGAACAATGGAAAAAGCGGCAGTACTTTCTAAAAAGGCGTTGCTTTTGCCTGTTGACTATCAAAATCCAAATCCATATTACAATGATATGCAGTGCGAGATTTTACAGTTGATTAATGAAAGTAAAATCGGCCCTATGGGTTGGGGCGGTGACACAACTGCACTTGGTGTAAATATTTTAACCTATCCTACTCATATTGCCGGCTTACCGTTGGCTGTAAATATCGGCTGTCATGTTACAAGGCACAAAACGGCGATTATCAGTTCAAAGGAGGAAGTAGTTTATGAAGATTAGTATGGCGTGTAGGAAAATCGATTTAACACAGGGAATGAAGGACTATGCAGAAAAGAAATTGCAGAAATTAGACAAGTTCTTTGACGAAAGCACTGATGCGAAGTTAGTTTTCTCTGTAGAAAAGGACAGACAAAAGGTGGAACTTACAATCTTTCATCATAATACTATTTTCAGGGTTGAAACTGTTACAGAAGACATATATGCTTCTGTAGATAAGGCAGTATCTGATATAGAAAGACAAATCAGAAAGAACAAAACCCGTC
>JAFQVC010000030.1 GCA_017408205.1 Clostridia bacterium
ATTAATTTTTGCAGGGGCTTTAACTATCATAACCGCACCTCACAAGTTTTTTTATTATTTTATCATAAAACATGCATAATTGGAATAGTTTTATAATAAATATTATCAGAAAGATATACGGAGGTATAAAATATGTTAGAGCTAAACAAGCATGAAGCGTGTGTGGGCGAACAGTCCATAATTGCATTTTCACAGGCGTATTGCGAGGGTGACATCATAGTTCCTGATACAAAACCCGATATAGCAAAAATTCTGCAGGTTTCTGCAAACGTGGTGATACAAAACAAGCATTGTGCTTATGACAGAGTATCTGTTGACGGTAAATGCGACATTTCAATATTATACATAAGCGAACACAACACAGTTTGCTCTATTAACAACGTGCAGTCATTTTCTCACGTTATAGATGCAAAGGGTGTCCTTGAAAATATGGATGCAGAAATTGAAGCGGATTTGCAAAATATAGATTACTTTGTAACAAACAGCAGAAAACTGAACGTTAAAATGCTTATCGCAATAGACGTTAATGCCACAAACTGTATTAACAGAGATTTATGCACAGGGGTATCGGGGGACGACAGCGTACAGATGCTTAAGAAAAATATAATGCCCTTTAACAGAGTTTACAAAGGTGCTTTGCAGTTTACAATAAAAGAATGTCCCGAGCTTCCTGCCGGAAAGCCCGACATTGACACAATACTTAAGTCGGAAATGCGGCTTAACACATCAGAGGTAAAAGTATTCAACGACAAAATTACAGTTGACGGAAACGCCTTTTTGTCTGTCATTTATCTTGACTCAAACGACCAGACCAGAATTCATTATGTAGAATACGAATTGCCCTTTTCAGAAATATTTGACACTCCCGGTTCAAAAGAAGGAAATGTTACCAACGTAAAAATAAAGTGCGAACAGTTATACACAGAACCCGCCTGCGACAGCGACGGAGACAACAGAAGAATAAATATTGAGGCGGTAGCAACAGCGTGTATCAAAATTTACTGTGAGTCGGAACTTGAAATAATAGAAGATGCCTACAGTACTGACTGCATAGTTAACACCGAGTGCAAAAAAGACAGTATTGACAAACTTGTAACCTGCAACAAAACACAGGTGACGTTAAAAGATGTTATAGACCTGCCAAAAGACGTTAGTCAGGTGTTTCGTGTATGTGCAAAACCCAACATTGCAGACACTTACATCGAAGGAAACAAAGTGTGTGTGGGCGGAATAATGGAAGTAGATGTTTTATATATGGCTGATGACGGGGAATGTCCCATCAGTTGCTTTACACACAAGCACAAATTTACTCAGTATATTGAGTGCGACGGCATAAACGAAAGTATGCTTTGCGATGTGTTTGTAACTGTTGACAGCGTAAGTTACAACATTTCGGGTCCTTCGCAAATTGAGTTTCGTATTGTGGCAACAATAGATACAAAAATTATTTCAAAGTATGATATTAATTATATTTCAGATATTACGGTGGAGGAACAGCCCCCTTGCGACAACAACAATTGTCTTATTAAAATTTACTTTGTGGGAA
>JAFQVC010000031.1 GCA_017408205.1 Clostridia bacterium
CCGTGGTTTGCAAGAGTTATTGCGGTGTAGCCGATTGCAGAGCCCACCTCTAAAACCGCTTTTGCCTTTGATGACAAAATAAGGGTTTCAATAAAACGTATTGTCTCGGGCTGGGCAATAGGTACATCATTCTCTTTTGCATACTGCTCCAATTCCTTTAAAAGCCCGTCGTTTTTTCTGATGGTGTCCCTTATGTAGCGGACAATGTATTCGTAATTAATATTATAATCTTCGTTGTTTTCCATTACTGTGCCTCCCATACCGCCTTTATGGCATCAACACTTGGGTTGCAGATTGGTCCTTTCGGCAGACCTTTGTTTATAAATGTGTTGTAAGGTGACGGTATTAATTTGTCCGTTTCATCTAAATTATCCTTGCCCAAAGCAAATTTAAGGGCTGACTCACTGCATAACGGCTGTTCTGCCTTTAAATTTTCCTTTATTTCTGTTGCTTTAGCAAGCATTTCTTCATAACTGCCACACTCTTTTTCCACAATAGATGCGATAGTTATAATTTCGTTTACTGATAACCCTGTGTCGGCACTTGCTTTTTCCACCGTTTCGCCCATAACTTCACCAAATTCTGAAACCATAGTTGAAACAAGAGTGTCCGCCGTTACGCCTTTTTGGAAAGTATATTTGCCCGGATAAAAGTAGCCCTGATATTTTGTGGCATAAGCGGGGTTTTCTATATAATTCTTGTCCCACTTGTATTTTGCCATAGCGTCACGGAACTGCTTTGGCGTTATGTTCATTACTGCAAGAGCCATATCCTCTATGTCCTTTACAGTACTGCCGTTTTCCACTAAAAATGTTGTGATGTTTTCGTTGTTTTTTAAGGATATTGCTTCTAACAGTTCTTTGTATGTCAAAGAACATTCTACTGCCAAGGCACCGCTTACCGTTTCTTCACCCTTAATATAAGAGTAAAGACGGAAAAACAAGGGGAATTTTACCGCACCGTTTTCCTTCAGTATTTTCGAGACGTCGCCAGAGTTTGCATTTTCGGGAAGATATACCGATACCGCACCTCTGTCCCGTCTTCCCAAAGCGTAAACGTCAGACAAAGTGACATAGCCGATAAAAAGCACAAGGACAAGCAATACGGAAAGTATTATGTTTCTTTTATAATGTCGCCTTCTTGTTGTAAACATAGGTCTGTAACGATTTCTCATACTATCACCTCAAATACAAAAGTGGAACATTGTAATTCCTAAAATAATTAATATTACAGGCAGGTTTAAAAGTGCCTTTAAAATATAAACAAACATTCTGTTTGACCTGTAACGGCGTACCAGTTTTCTGTTTATTGCAGACAGACAAACGGAGAAAAGGAATATTGATACTATTATGTAAAGCCACATAACCCATATATTTGGCTGTCCTAAATACTGCATTGTAAGGGCAGAGGCGTTAAATGAAAAATGTATTATAATCCCTGCATATACCGACTGGGTCATCCATACGGCGTAGCAAAGGACAAAGCCTAAAAACAACATTCCCAGAAAATTTTCAAAACTGTTATGTAAAAGTGCAAACCATATTGAAGATATGGCAAGGGACAGTCTGTAGCCGTACTTTTCAGTTGAATGAAGAACTATACCGCGCATTAACAATTCCTCAAATACTGCGGGGATTAAGGCAACTACCACAAGGCCCAGCAAATATCCGCCGAAATTTTGGGGAATATTAAGTTGTGGTGAAACCTGTCCGCCTTTTGACATTGCCATAATTACGGGACTGTTAATAAGCCCTGCAACGGGCTGTGCACATACACCAATTAAAAAGCATACAATAACTGCAGGTGCATTTAATTTTCGCGTTTTTAATATTTCTGTTGGTTTTGCGTTTTTAAGAAGCAGAAATAC
>JAFQVC010000032.1 GCA_017408205.1 Clostridia bacterium
CTGCACTTTGCGTTTTGCACTTATTAAACATCCCGACAAATTATAATTTGTAAAACAAAAAATAAAACCACCGCAGAAGCGATGGTTTCATTTTTATGGCTGGGGAATAGGGATTCGAACCCCAACAAACAGAGTCAGAGTCTGTCGTGCTACCGTTACACTATTCCCCAACGAGCAAAAATAATTATATATTAACAGAATGTGTTTGTCAAGTGTTTTTTATAAAAAATTATTTTAAAAATACTGTAATTCTGCACTTTGCATTTTGCATTAAAAAAGGACTGATTTTTCAATCAGTCCTTTTTCTCATTTTCCTACAAATTCTGCAATCTGATGTTTTTCTTTTGCACCTACAAAGCGTTTTACTTCCTGTCCGTTTTCGATAAGAAGGACTGTTGGAATACTCATTACACCATAAGTAAGTGCAAGGTCTGTTGCATCGTCAACATTGAGTTTGCAAACCTTTACTGCGTCTGTTTCTTCTGAGTAAGCCTCGATTTCAGGTGCCATCATCATACAAGGTCCACACCAGTCAGCATACATATCAAGAAGAACTGGTTTATCCGACTTTAAAACTTCTGTTGCAAAATTGTTCAAATCAACTTTAATAACTGCCATTTATCTCACCTTCCAATATAATGCTCTTGCTCTGTCAACATCTGTATTATCAACACCGCATTTATCAGTATTTTTCGCAAGTGTTACACCACAAAGTTCAATATTGAGAACTGAAAAAGCCTGTAAAAGCTGATGTTTGATTACTTCGTATCCGATTTCGCCGTCAGAACCACTTGTTACAATAAGTAATGCTTTGCGATGCTTTTCGATTGGATTTTTCATATTACGACGAAATCTTGCTTCATAATAACGCTGAAAACGGTCAATCAATGCTTTGAATGGTGCAGGCACACCCATAAAATAAATAGGTGTTGCAAATACAATTATGTCTGCATTTTCAAATCTTACCCAAAAATCCTCAAGGTCCTTTTTTGTACAACCGTTACCTGCCTTGCAATAACCACAAGCATTACAAGGTACGGGATTGAGTTCATATACATTTACAATATCAAAATTTGTTCCTTTTGGGAATTCACGCAAAAGACTACCAAGAAGCTTTGCTGTATAGCCGTTTTTTCTTGGTGATGCCATAATTGCCATTACGGTAAGACCGTTTGAATTGTTTTCAAGATTATCCTGACCAAAAATCATTTTTATTATTCCTCTGTTTTCTCTTCCGTCTGTTTTTTTGCTTTCTTTTTATCAATATTAACCTGACGCTTGATTTTCTTTGTCGTTGTTTTTTCAAATTCAGTTTCACTTATGTCATAGCTTCTGATTTTCTTGTACTTAGGAAGTTTTTTGTTAACATCTTTAACAGCTTCATCAACTGTTTTCTGAACATCTTCCTTCGTAATATCCTGACGCTTAAGATTATTTTTAATCTGTTCATAGTTTGGATAAATCATAGCACTGACAAGTGTTTCGTCGTCAACATCATCAGCAAAAACGATACTTTCTTCAATAATCGGATTAGTATTAAGGTAAAGTTCAACTTCTTCCGGGAAAATATTTTTACCATTTTTTGTAACGATAACATTCTTGCTTCTGCCTGTAAGCTTATAACAGTTATGACGGTCACAAGTACCGATGTCACCTGTTCTGAACCAACCATCAGGAGTAATAACCTCTGCCGTTGCTTCAGGGTTTTTATAGTACCCGTTCATAACCATTGGTCCTCTTACCCAGATTTCACCAACACCCAAGGCATCAGGGTTATAAATTGCAACCTCTGCACCCGGCATTGGAGTACCGATTGAATCAGGAAGCATAAGTCTGTCATTATTACAAGCAACAAGCGGAGCACATTCTGTAAGACCGTAACCGATATAAAGGTCAATACCCATATGCATAAAATCCTCTGCAACACGAGGGTCAATAGCAGCAGCACCCGTTACAATAAGTCGAAGTCGGCCACCAAAATTATCAATAACCTCTGAGAAA
>JAFQVC010000033.1 GCA_017408205.1 Clostridia bacterium
AACAAACCACAGTTAAGCCATGTTTTACTTGCTATGGGACTTGATAAAGACACAGTTGAAAGCAGTATAAGATTAAGTTTTGGCAATGACAATACCATTGAAGAAGCACAGTACTTTTGTGAGTGTTTAAAATCAGCAGTTTTGGCAAATAAATTTGTCAGGAGGAAATACAGATGAACAAGGTAATTCTTTTAAAATACGGCGAAATTATTTTAAAAGGTCTTAACAGACCAATATTTGAAGACGCCCTGATTAAAAACTTAAAGCAAAGTGCTTTTGGTGAAAAGGTTAAAATATGGAAAGCACAGGCGACTATTTATGTAGAAGCATTGGACGACACCGTTGATATGGACAACCTTGCAGTAAGATTGTCTAAAGTTTTTGGAATAGTTTCTGCCACAGTTGCATACACCGTTCCAAAGGAATTAGACAAGATTTGTGAACTTGCCGCAACACTTATTAAAAACGAAAAAGGAAATACCTTTAAAGTAGAAACAAAGCGTGCAGACAAAAATTTTCCCATAAAATCTCCCGTTGTATCAATGGAGGTAGGGGGTGCAATTTTAGATGCAAACCCGAATTTAACTGTTGACGTTCACAATCCCGACATACTTGTAATGGTAGAAATAAGAGATTTTGCGGCGTATATTTATATGTCTAAAATTCAGGGTGTGGGCGGTATGCCCGTTGGTACTAACGGCAAAGCCACATTGCTGTTGTCAGGAGGTATTGACAGTCCCGTTGCAGGATATATGGTTGCAAAACGAGGCGTAACCATTGATGCGGTGCATTTTTACAGTTACCCATATACCAGTGAACGTGCAAAAGAAAAGGTGTTGGAACTTGCACAGATTCTTGCAGACTACTGCGGAAGAATAAACGTTCACATTGTACCTTTTACAGAAATTCAGCTTGCAATTAATGAAAAGTGCCCGCAAGAGCAAATGACAGTTATTATGCGAAGAATTATGATGTATATAGCAAATGCTGTTGCAAAGAAAAACGGTTCTTTGGGGCTTATTACGGGTGAAAGCATTGGACAGGTGGCTTCCCAGACCATTCAGGCGTTAGGCGTTACAGACGATGCTTCTGAACTTCCCGTTTTCCGTCCCGTAATCGGTATGGACAAAGATGAAATTATAACTATTGCAAGAAAAATAGGCACATTTGAAACATCTATTTTACCTTACGAGGATTGTTGTACGGTGTTTACACCAAAACACCCCAACACAAAACCCGTACTTGAAAAAATCAAGAAAAGCGAAAGTTTACTTGATTTACAGCCAATGATGGAAAGGTCTCTTGAGGGAGTTGAAACAGTTGTTGTTAAAAGACGCTGATAAAGTAGTTAAGTTATTAAAAAAACAAGGTCTTACCATTTCCACAGCAGAAAGTTGTACAGGTGGGCTTTTGTCAGGTGCGATTACTGCAGTAAGCGGAAGTTCAGACGTTTTCAATGCAGGTATCGTTACTTATTCCAACGATGCAAAAATGAAGTATCTCGGAGTAAAGGAAGAGACATTACGAAAATACGGTGCAGTAAGTAAAGAGACTGCTTACGAAATGTCAATGGGAATTAAGGAGGCAAACGGTGCTGACATCGGTGTTGGCATTACGGGGATTGCAGGGCCCACGGGCGGAACAGATGAAAAGCCCGTAGGACTTGTGTATATCGGTGTTAACGGTGTTGTTACAAAGAACATTTTTTCAGGCGAAAGAGAAGATGTACGGCTTAAGGCAGTTGTAAAAGCACTAAATATGGTGTCGGATTTTGTTGAAAATAATCATTGACGATGATTGTAATTTATAATATTATAGTATCTGGAGGGATATAAATTATGAATGAAGAGAGAAAAAAAGCACTGGAACTTGCTATGGGACAAATCGAAAAGAAATACGGTAAAGGTGCAGTTATGCGTCTTGGCGAACATACAGCAATGAATGTTGAAGCGGTGTCCACTGGCTCTATTTCATTAGATATTGCATTAGGTATAGGCGGTATTCCAAAAGGAAGAATTGTGGAAATCTTCGGGCCTGAATCTTCAGGTAAAACTACTGTTGCACTCCACATTACTTCTGAAATTCAGAAAAACGGCGGTACCGTTGCATTTATTGATGCAGAACATGCTTTAGACCCCAAATATGCCCGCGCATTAGGCGTAAATACCGACGAGTTAATTGTTTCACAACCTGACAACGGTGAACAGGCACTTGAAATTGCAGAATGTCTTGTAAGAAGCGGTGCTGTTGATTTGGTAGTTGTTGACTCTGTTGCGGCATTAGTTCCAAAGCAGGAAATTGAGGACAATATGGGGGACGCTCACGTTGGTCTTCAGGCACGCCTTATGTCTCAGGCACTAAGAAAATTAAGCGGACTTATTAACAAATCAAATACTATAGTTGTATTTATTAACCAGTTAAGAGCAACAATTGCAACGGGCGGTTACGGCGGTCCTACAGAAACTACAACCGGCGGACGTGCTCTTAAGTTCTACGCATCTGTACGAATTGATGTCAGAAGAATTGCCACATTAAAGGACAGTTCAGGTCCTATCGGCAACAGAACAAGAGCGAAAATAGTTAAAAATAAAGTTGCTCCGCCTTTTAAAATTGCGGAATTTGATATTATGTACGGTCAGGGTATCTCAAAAGAGGGTGACCTTATTGACCTTGGTATTATGTTCAAACTTTGTAAAAAAAGCGGTTCCTGGTTTAATTACGGTGATATTAAACTTGGACAGGGCAGAGAAAGTGCAAGACAGTACTTTAAGGACAACCCTCAGGATGCTGAACGCTTAAAAGCAGAAATTATGGCTAAAATTGCTGCAGAAGGGACTCCTGATGCAGTAGAGGGCTCATTTGATGACGGTGAATTAGATGCCGAGTAACGATACATTATACGAGGCAAAAGTAACTGCAGTTAAACTTATGGGCAAGGTATCATATACTTACCTTGGACTTATTAATAAACTTGTAAGTAAAGGTTACAGCGAAGATATTGCTACAGAGGTGGCAGAGCATTATAAAATGCTTGGATATTTAGACGATGCTGATTATGCGGAAAAGTATATAAAAGATGCGGTTACGTTTAAATTTCACGGTCCCAAAAGAATACGTCACGAACTTATGTTAAAAGGCGTTGACGAATTTGTGATTGAAGATGTTATGTCTGAACTTGACATTGATTTTGATGAAGTATTAAAAGAACTTGCCGAAAATCGTGTAGATTTTTCAAAGTTGAAAGATTACAGGTACAGACAGAAAATTGTGGCATTATTTACCCGCAAGGGCTTTGGTTTTGAGCAAATTAATAACGTTTTGGAATATGAGGATGAATTATGAGAATTGCAGTTGCATCACTTGGTTGTGCAAAAAATTTAGTTGATACTGAAAATATACTCGGAATGTTAAAAGACGCAGGGTTTGAGATAATTGCAGACGAGTCAGAAGCAGAAGTTGTAATAGTTAACACCTGTTGTTTTATTAACGATGCTAAAACCGAGTCAATCGAAACAATTTTGGATATTGCCCAATGGAAAACCGACGGTAATTTAAAAAAACTTATTGTTATCGGTTGTCTGGCACAGCGATACCGCGAGCAGATTTTGACAGAAATGCCTGAAGTTGACGCGGTTGTTGGCGTAGGTGAGTACGACCGACTTATTGATGTAATAAAGGGCGATAATAATGTTGTTTTATGCGACAGAGAGTACAGTCATTTGAAAACACAAAGAATGTTGCAGACCCCACCATATACTGCATATTTGAAAATTGCAGACGGGTGCGACAATCATTGCACCTACTGTGTTATTCCGTCAATAAGAGGCGGTTTTAAAAGCAGGCCGATCGAAGAACTGACGGAAGAAGCAAAAGGTTTTGCAGAAAAAGGCGTTAAAGAATTAATCGTTATTGCTCAGGACACAACCTGCTATGGTATTGATTTATACGGTGAGTGCCGTCTTCCCCAACTTCTGGAGGAACTTTGCAAAATTGACGGACTGTCATGGATACGTATTCACTACTGCTATCCCGAAAGAATTACCGACAAATTAATAGACGTTATGGCAGATAATGAAAAAATATGCAGATATATTGACATACCCATTCAGCATTGCAACAACGAGGTTTTAAAAAGAATGGGCAGAAAAGATACAAAAGAAGGCATTATTTCGGTTTTAGAAAAGTTGAGAACAAAAATTCCCGACATTACAATAAGAACTACACTTATTACGGGTTTCCCGGGTGAGACAGACGAGCAGTACGCCGAAATGCTTGATTTTATTAAGCAGTATAAATTTGAGCGGCTGGGTGTGTTTACCTATTCCTGTGAAGAGGATACACCTGCTGCAAATATGGACGGGCAGATAGACGAAGAAGTAAAACAACAACGTCAGGAAATGCTTATGTTTGCACAGGATGATGTTATTGACGAAATATCGTCAGCAAAAATCGGTACAACTGTGAAAGTTCTGGTTGAAGGTTACGATACCATTATAAGACAGTACTACGGACGAACAGAAGCAGATTCCACTGATATTGACGGTAAAGTTTTCTTTACATCAAAGGAAAGAATTCCCGAAGGTACTTTTGTCAACGTGGTAATTGAAAACTACATTGACTATGATTTATTCGGCTTCAGAAAGGTTGATTGATTATGAATTTACCAAACAAGTTAACAATTTTAAGAATAATAATGATACCTGTTTTTATCGCATTGTTTTTATACTGCGATACTAATTTAGGTAAAGTTCTTTGTACTGTTGTTTTTGCTCTTGCGTCATTTACTGATTTTGTTGACGGGCATATTGCAAGAAAATATAATTTAGTATCAAATTTCGGCAAATTTGCCGACCCCCTTGCAGACAAAATGCTTGTTACTGCAGCACTTATATGCTTGTGTTTTTCAGGTGCTTTAAATCCCTGGTATGTAATAATAATAACTTTCAGGGAATTTATGGTTACAGGAATACGTATTCTTGCAATATCTGACGGAAAGGTTATTGCTGCAGGAACATCAGGCAAAATCAAAACAGTTATTCAGTTAATTGCAATTATAGCAATGCTGATTGACAGAATTTATCTTTTGCCCTTTGGTCTTTCATTTATACTTATGACTTTAGCGGTAATTATGACTGTTTATTCAGGTGCTGAATATTTAATTGCCAATATTAATTTGTTTAAAAATGTTGATTAGGGGAGAGCAGTATGAGAATTATAGTTGATGCAATGGGCGGTGACAATGCACCGAGCGAGGTTGTAAAAGGTGCTCTTATGGCGGTAGAAAAACTTGGTGTTGAAGTTGTTCTTGTAGGGGACAAGAACAAAATAGAAATGCCTGACAACGACAAGATTAGTTTAGTACATACGGAAGAGATAATTGACTGCGACGACGACCCTGTAAATTCAATAAGAACAAAAAAGGATTCCTCCATAGTTGTAGGACTTAAAATGCTCGCGGAAAAAGAGGGGGATGCCTTTGTTTCTGCAGGAAGTACAGGTGCGGTTATAAGCGGTGCTACACTTATAGTTAAAAGAATAAAAGGTATAAGACGCGCGGCACTTGGTGCAATTATTCCTACCCAAAAGGGCTACACACTTTTGATGGACGG
>JAFQVC010000034.1 GCA_017408205.1 Clostridia bacterium
AATGTGGAAACCTGCTATCAGTATATTCGGCTCAATTCTTTTCGGTTTTCTTTATGTAATCCCGACTTACATTCCGAATATTACAGTAAGCACAAAGAAACTTTTTGAAATGTTACCTTATGTTGTAACTATAATTGTTCTCGTAATTACAAGTATCAGAAATAAAAAGGAAAATCAACCACCCGCATCTTTAGGACTACATTATTTCCGAGAGGAACGATAAATAGGCATAAAAAAATCCCGTAAGGGATTTTTTTATTTGTATATTGGTTCACAAGTTAAGTTAATTCCAAGTCGTTTGAATACTTTCGCATCTACAGGTGACAGAATAACTGTGGAATGCACCTCAAGGCAACGCAACCTTGACAGTTGCTGCATTGCAAGTTCTGCATTTTTGTCTGTTGCCGCACAGATGGAAAGTGCGATTAAAACCTCGTCAGTATGAAGGCGTGGGTTTTTGTTTCCAAAGTGTTTCGTTTTAAGTTTTTGTATCGGCTCAATTACGCTTGGTGATATAAGGTGTACGCTGTCATCAAGCCCTGCAAGAACTTTTAAAGCATTAAGAAGCAAGGCGGCAGATGCACCTAAAAGAGAAGAAGTTTTTCCCGTTATAATTGTTCCGTCTCTCAACTGTATAGCGGTTGCGGGAGCACCTGTAATTTCTGCTTTTTTAAGCGCTGGTAAAACTACTGCTCTGTCCTGCGACGTAACGCCTGCTTTGTTCATCAAAAGTTCGATTTTTGTTACCTGATCAATGCCTATTGCACCTGCTTTATGTTCGCATAAAGCAGTGTAGTATCGTCTTATAATTTCCTGTTTTGAAGCATTTCTTGTAATAACGTCATCGATAATACAGTTGCCCGCCATATTTACGCCCATATCTGTAGGTGATTTGTAAGGACAAGCACCAAGAATTTTGTCAAGCATGGCTTTAACTACGGGGAATATTTCAACATCTCTGTTGTAGTTAACCGTTGTGTCACCGTATGCATCAAGGTGGAACGGGTCAATCATATTTACGTCGTTTAAGTCTGCAGTTGCAGCTTCGTATGCAAGGTTTACAGGATGTGTTAACGGCAAGTTCCATATTGGGAATGTTTCAAATTTAGCATACCCCGACTGGATACCTTTTTTATGTTCGTGATAAAGTTGTGAAAGACAGGTAGCCATTTTACCGCTTCCCGGACCGGGCGCGGTAACAACAATAAGTTCTTTTGTAGTTTCTATATATTCGTTTTTCCCGTAACCCTCGTCGCTGACAAGTTTTTCAACATCTGACGGGTAACCCTCAATATTGTAGTGTTTGTAAACAGTAACTCCAAGGGCTTCAAGGCGTTTCTGGAAAGCAATGGCTGTGTTTTGTCCGTTAAAACGTGTAAGCACTACACTTCCCACGTAAAGACCTATTTCTCTGAAACACTCAATAAGGCGTAAAACGTCTTTGTCATAAGTGATGCCAAGGTCACTTCTTTGTTTATTTTTTTCAATATCTGAAGAATTAATTACAATAACTATTTCAACTTTTTCTTTAAGTTGTAAGAGCATTTTTAATTTACTGTCGGGCTGAAAACCTGGTAAAACACGGGAAGCGTGGTAGTCGTCAAATAATTTGCCGCCAAACTCTAAATAAAGTTTGCCGCCAAACTGTGCAATACGTTCTCTAATGTGCTCTGATTGCATATACAAGTATTTATCATTGTCAAAACCTTTTGCTACCACAACTTTACACCTCGTTTACTTATAATACTGTCATTTATTATATACTAAATTAAGGCAAATTTCAATAGTTAATTACAAATATTTTGTTTTGCAAATATACTTGAAATATTAAAATAATAGTAGTATAATAAGATTAATGATATAATTTGAAAGAAGATAATGATAAATGGCTACAACATACGTTAAGAAAAAAAACGGACAATCTAATATTTTATACACTGTTATAACTGCTATTTTAATATTTTCAGTGTTTTTGTCAATGGTAAATTTCATTTACATAAGGGCTGAAAATGAGGCGTATGAAATGCTTCATATTCAGACCAAACAAATCAAAGATGACCTTACGTTGCAGATTAAATCTGACAGAGAAAATCTAATTACTATGTCTCATTTTGCTGCAAAACTATATGCTGATGGAGAAAACTATAGCAGAATGTTCGATTCTTTTGAACCTATAGGACTTCTTTCCAACATTGGTATTTTGAATTCGGACAATACTTTTATTACAAAAAAAGGCTCTGTTGATTTGGCAGGAAAGATTTCGTTTGATGAAGAAGCGAAAAAAGGGCAATACATAAGCGGTAGGATTTCTGACCTTACACGTGACGGTGAAGAAATAATAAGAAGCGCAGTTCCTATTATAGTCAACGGTGAAACGGTAGGGATTTTATACGGTGTTATTAAACTTGACACCATTGGTAAAAAGTATAATAAAATG
>JAFQVC010000035.1 GCA_017408205.1 Clostridia bacterium
ATATACAAATCAGGTGACAGCAGAAAAAACGAAGCATTGTTTGTTTATTTTCTGCAGTTGGGAGTAAACTTTTTCTGGAGTATATTCTTCTTTAATTTACAGGCGTTTTTACTGTCATTTATCTGGATAATAATTTTATGGCTACTGATTATTTATATGATTATTTTATTTTACAGAATTGACAAACCTGCAGGTCTTTTGCAGATACCTTATTTAATCTGGGTTACCTTTGCGACTTATCTGACATATATGATTTATATAATGAACTAAAAGCCATTAAAAATGGCTTTTTTGTTGATTTTTTATGTTACTTATGATAAAATGACTGTCGAGGTGAAATTTATGGATTTTACAAATTTGAAGAACTTTATGGATCATCTTACTTCGTGGCGTGTGCCCGGTAATATTGTTTATGTTTTTAAGGATAACAAAAAGGTTTTTGAATACTGTTCGGGATACGATAATGTTGATTTAAAAACACCTATGACTTTTGACAAAACCTTTTATATGTATTCCTGCACGAAGATTATAACCACACTTTGTGCTTTGCAGTTATACGAAAAAGGTGAGTTTTTGCTTACTGACCCGCTTTGCGACTACATACCCGAATTTAAAGAAATGTTTTACAAAAATGACGGTGAAATACTGCCTTGTAAAAAAACGATTACAATAAGAGATTTATTTACAATGTCATCAGGGCTTAATTATGAGACGGACACCGAAGCATTTGTTGAAGCAAAAAGAATTACTGACGGAAAATTTGATACATTGGAAACAATTAAATGTCTTGCGAAAATGCCTCTCGATTTTGAGCCGGGAGAAAGATGGCAGTACAGTTTATCCCACGATGTACTTGCGGCTTTTGTGGAAGTTGTGTCAGGTATGAAATTCAGGGACTATGTTACTGAAAATGTTTTAAAACCCGCAGGTGCTTACGGAACTTTTGCATTAACCGAAGAACAAAAGAAAAACCTTGCCACATTATATTGGTTTATAAGCGACGATGGCGAAACGTCAGACGTTATAGCAGCACAAAGTTCCAATACTAATATGAATGGCGGTTATTTAAGAAAAACCGATGAAGGAAACTGCTTTATTTTTGGTGAAAATTACGACAGCGGCGGTGCGGGTATCATTTCTACTGCCCTTGATTTTGCGAAAATTACATCTGCAATCGTCAATGGTGATTTGCTTAATAAAAATACAGTTAACCTATGGCGTACAAATCAATTAACAAAAGAACAACTTGTGAATTACAACTGGGGACAGTTGCTTGGATACGGTTACGGTCTTGGCGTAAGAACTTTAACAGACAAAGCCCTTGCCGGCTCTCCCGGACCTCTTGGTGAATTTGGCTGGTGCGGTGCGGCAGGTGCGATTTCCATTATGGATTTGGACAATAATGTTTCTCTTTTCTATTGCCAGCATTTGCTTAATAATCAGGAAGCGTATATTCAGCCGAGATTAAGAAATATTTTATACGGTTGCTTATAAGGGGTGAGCATTGTGAGAGTAGGAATAGGTTACGACGTACACAGATTAACCCAAAACAGAAAACTGATTCTTGGCGGTGTTGAGATACCTTTTGAGTTGGGCCTTTTGGGATATTCAGATGCTGATGTTTTAGTTCATGCCATTATGGATGCTATGCTTGGTGCCTGTGCCCTTGGGGACATTGGTTTACATTTCCCCGATACAGACGAAAGATACAACGGTGTTTCAAGTATTGAACTGCTAAAGGAAGTAAACGGGCTTATTAAGGTTAAGGGTTATTGTGTTAACAACATTGATGCAGTTCTTGTTGCACAGAAACCAAAAATACAACCCTTTATCTATGAAATGAGAAAGAATATTGCAGAGGCATTGGGTATTGATGCTTCTTTAGTCAGTGTAAAAGCAACAACTACGGAAGGTCTTGGGTTTGAAGGAAGTATGGAAGGCATTTCTGCCCAAAGTATAGTTTCGTTAGAAAATCGTTAAAAATCAAAGAAAATTCAAGATAATTGAATATATTTTCCAAATTTGTCAAAAATTAAACTGTAATTGTAATTGCAAAATGGAAAAAATATGGTATTATATTATTTAGCACTCGTTGTCGGAGAGTGCTAACAATTTTTGGTTATAATAATAATAACATAAAAGGAGGAAATTTTAACATGACTATTAAACCATTAGGTGACAAAGTTGTAATTAAAATGATTGAAAACGAAGAGACTACAAAAAGCGGTATTGTATTACCCGGTTCCGCAAAGGAAAAACCACAACTTGCAGAAGTAGTTGCAGTTGGTCCCGGTGGCAACATTGACGGTAAAGAAGTTGTTATGGAAGTTGTTGTAGGTGACAAAGTAATTATAAGCCAATATGCAGGCAAAGAAGTTAAATTTGACGATGCAGAGTACATTATCATCCGTCAAAGCGATATTTTGGCAAAGGTTGAATAATTTAAAGGGGGAAAAATAAATGGCTAAAGATATTTTATTTGGTGAAGAAGCAAGAAAAGCCCTTGAAAGAGGCGTTAACCAACTTGCTGACACAGTTAAAATTACATTAGGTCCTAAAGGCAGAAATGTTGTATTGGACAAAAAATTCGGTGCACCGCTTATTACAAATGACGGTGTTACAATTGCTAAAGATGTTGAACTTGAAGACCCGTTTGAAAATATGGGTGCACAACTTGTAAAAGAAGTTGCTACAAAAACAAACGATGTTGCAGGTGATGGTACAACTACTGCTACATTACTTGCTCAGGCAATTATAAGAGAAGGTCTTAAAAACGTTGCTGCAGGTGCAAATCCGATGATGGTTAAAAAAGGTATTGACAAAGCGGTTAATGCTGCAGTTACTGCAATTAAAGCAAACAGTAAAAAGATTAAAGGTAAAGAGGATATTGCTCAGGTTGCATCAATTTCTGCTGCAGACCCTGAAATCGGTACACTTATTGCTGACGCAATGGATAAAGTTTCAAAAGACGGTGTTATTACTTTAGAAGAAGGTAAAACCGCTGAAACATTTTCAGAAGTAGTTGAAGGTATGCAGTTTGACAGAGGTTACATTTCACCTTATATGGCTACAGATACTGAAAAAATGGAAGCAGTTTTAGACAATCCTTATATTTTAATCACAGACAAGAAGATTACAAATATTCAGGAAATTCTTCCGATTCTTGAACAAATCGTTCAGCAGGGTAAAAAGTTATTGATTATTGCTGAAGATATCGAAGGCGAAGCATTGGCAACAATTCTTGTTAACAAACTAAGAGGTACATTTACTTGTGTTTCTGTTAAAGCACCCGGATTTGGTGACAGAAGAAAAGCAATGCTTGAAGATATTGCTATCTTAACAGGCGGTCAGGTGATTTCTGACGATTTGGCGCTTGATTTAAAAGAAACTACAATTGACCAGTTAGGTGTTGCACATCAGGTTGTAGTACAGAAAGAAAACACAATTATTGTTAACGGTGCAGGTAACAAAGATGCAATCAAAAACAGAGTTGCACAGATAAAGGCACAACTTGAAGAAACTACTTCTGAATTTGATAAAGAAAAATTACAGGAACGTCTTGCAAAACTTTCAGGCGGTGTTGCGGTAATTAAAGTAGGTGCTGCAACTGAAACTGAAATGAAAGAAAAGAAATTAAGAATAGAAGACGCTTTGGCTGCTACAAGAGCCGCTGTTGAAGAAGGTATTGTTGCGGGCGGTGGTACTGCCTTTATAAATGCAATTCCCGAGGTTGCAAAAATTGTTGAAACTGCATCAGGCGACGAAAAAACTGGTATGACAATTATTTTAAAAGCATTGGAAGAACCTGTTAAGCAAATTGCTAAAAATGCAGGTCTTGAGGGCTCTGTAATTGTTGAAAAAGTTAAGGCATCAAAAGCAGGTATTGGTTACAATGCTTTAATTGACGAATATCAGGATATGGTTAAAGCAGGTATCGTTGACCCCACTAAAGTTACACGTTCAGCGTTGCAGAATGCCGCAAGTGTTGCTTCAATGATACTTACAACTGAAAGCGTTGTTGCTGATAAGCCCGCTCCTGAACCAGTTGCACCTGCAGGTGCACCCGGTATGGGCGGAATGTATTAATAAAATTTAAAGGACAAAAATTATCATTTTTGTCCTTTTTTTTGCATATATAAGTGTATGAGGTGAAAAATCATATGCTTATATTGTTAAAAAGGTCACAGATTTTATTGTCAATAGTATTAATTATTTCGGTTTTATTTTCTTTGTCATATTTCAGTATTGCAAAAGAAAAGGCGTTTGTAGTTGTGGATAAAAAAGTAATTATTGTTGACCCCGGTCACGGAGGAATGGACGGGGGTGCAGTAGGTGTTTCGGGTACACTGGAAAAAAACATAAACTTAAAAATTGCATACAAACTCAAAAATATTGCAGAAAACAACGGAATAGAGGTAATTCTAACAAGGGACCAGGATGTTTCTTTGCACACAACTTCAAGCGACAGAATTAGTTCCCAGAAACGCTCTGACCTGGAATTCAGAAAAAAATTTATAACTGATAATCCTGACAAGGTTTTTATAAGTATTCATCAAAACAAATTCGGGCAGGAAAAATACAGGGGTGCACAGGTTTTTTATGCCGACAATCAGTCCTCGCTAAATCTTGGCAATGCAATTCAGGATTCGCTTATCAGCTATTTAAATGACGGTAATACAAGGGTTGCAAAAAAGGTTTCAAATGACATTTTTTTGTTAAAGGGAATTAATTCAACCGCCGTTATAGTAGAGTGCGGATTTTTGTCCAACAAAGAGGAAGAGCAACTGTTAAATAATGAGGAATACCAGCAGAAAATTGCACAGGCAATATTTAATGGAATTAAGAATTTTTTCTGAAAAGTATTGACAAAATGACGAAAATAGTGTATCATAAATTGTAATCAGCAAAGGCGCTGTGGACGGTGTCCGCAGTGCCTTTTTCATTAAAGTTCTTAGGGGAGATTAAAATGAACAGAATTCCTGAAATTTTCGGCAGTCTTGTTTTCAACGAAACTGCTATGAAAGAAAAATTACCGCACGATACTTACAAAGCATTAAAAAAGACAGTGCAACACGGCAAACCCCTTGATATAAATCTTGCAAATGAAGTTGCCAACGGTATGAAGGAGTGGGCTCTTGAAAAAGGTGCAACACACTTTACCCACTGGTTTCAGCCGATGACGGGTATTACTGCCGAGAAGCACGACAGTTTTATTGCTCCTGCAGGTAACGGTAAAGTTATAATGGATTTTTCCGGTAAGGAACTGATAAAAGGTGAATCTGATGCTTCCAGTTTTCCGTCAGGGGGATTAAGAGCAACTTTTGAAGCACGCGGTTATACTGCCTGGGACCCGTCGTCTTATGCATTTATTAAAGACCGTACGCTGTGTATTCCTACTGCGTTTTGTTCATATTCAGGACACGCTCTTGATAAAAAAACACCCCTTCTTCGTTCTATGGACACAATTAACAAGCAGGTTTTAAGAGTGCTTCGCTTACTTGGAGATGAAACAACAAAATCTATCAGAACAACTGTTGGTGCTGAACAGGAGTACTTTTTAATTAAAAAAGACCATTTTAAGCAGAGGAAAGATTTAATATTTACAGGCAGAACTTTATTTGGTGCAAAGCCACCTAAAGGTCAGGAACTTGACGACCATTATTTCGGTGCAATAAAGCCCTGCGTACTTGACTTTATGACAGAACTTGACGACGAGTTATGGAAGTTGGGTATTCTTGCAAAAACTGAGCACAATGAAGCGGCACCTGCTCAGCACGAACTTGCTCCGATTTTTGACACAACAAACATTGCAACTGACCACAATCAGTTGACTATGGAAATAATGAAAAAGATTGCTTACAAACACGACCTTACTTGTCTTCTGCATGAAAAACCATTTGCAGGTGTTAACGGAAGCGGCAAGCACAACAACTGGTCTATTATTACCGACAGCGGTGAAAACTTATTTGAAGCAGGGGACAAGCCCGAGAGCAACACAAGATTTCTTTTGTTTTTGGCAGCAGTAATTAAGGCGGTTGACGAATATCAGGATTTACTTCGTATTTCTGTTGCAAGTGCAGGTAATGACCACAGACTTGGCGGAGGTGAAGCCCCCCCTGCAATTATGTCAATTTTCATCGGCGACGAACTTGGTGAGGTTGTTAATTCAATTATTGATGAATGTGAGTATTTGAAAACTGAGCAGGGTAAGATGGCACTTGGGGCTAAAGTTATTCCCCAGTTCAAGAAGGATACAACAGACAGAAACAGAACATCACCCTTTGCATTTACGGGTAACAAGTTTGAGTTCCGTATGCTGGGTTCTGCTTTTTCAGTTTCAGGTCCCAACTTTGTATTAAATACTATTGTTGCGGAAGTTTTGTCTCAGTTTGCAGATTATATGGAAACAATGGATGATATGGAACTTGCCACATCCACACTTATTTCAAACGTATTTAAAAATCACAACAGAATTATATTTAACGGTAACAACTATTCGGAAGAATGGGTTAAAGAGGCGGAAAAGAGAGGGCTTCTGAATTTGAAATCCACAGCAGATGCCCTGCCATATTACATTACCGACAAAAATGTACAGTTGTTTGAAAAACACAGAATCTTTACAAAAGACGAGTTATATTCGCGTTACGAAATATTGACCGAGATGTATTGTAAAACCCTTAACATTGAAGCGTTAACCATGATTGATATGGTTAAGCAGGACATTATCCCTGCAGTTTCTTGTTATGCAAACGATTTGTGCGTTACCGCTGTCAACAAAAAACAGTTGTCATTGAACTGCAAGGTTGAAGAGGCGGTAGTAAAACAAGTATCTGACTTGTCAGGCAGTATGTATGATTTTCTTGTTAAACTTGAAGACAATATGAGTAAGATAAAGGAATATTTCGATTACAGACAACTTTCTGAATATTACAGAGATGTGGTAATCCCGACAATGAACGATTTAAGGGAGGCAGTTGATGCCCTTGAAGTTATAGTTGGTACAGATTACTGGCCATATCCGTCATATGCAGAAATGCTTTTCTATATTTAGGGTGACAGAAGATATCCGAACCACGCCTTAAACCGCGTAATTTCGGTGTATTTCGGCTTGTCATCTTTGCAAGGCGACTGCCTTGCTGCATCTTCCGCACCAAAATCCTCTCGAAATTTCATCGATTTAAGGTCGAAGAATTTTCAAAGAGGGAATTTTACGACTATGCAAGGCAAAAACGCAGGTAATCCTGACGGATTACCGAGTATTTTAACGTGGCAGAGACCAAAATTAACCTTTGAAAATCGAGGTTGGGATAGCTTCTGTCACCCTAAAGGGGAGTGTATTTAATTGGCAAAAAAAATTAACGAGGAATGTGGTATTTTCGGTATTTACAGTAAAGACGACCTTGACGTTTCAAGGTTAACTTATTTCGCATTGTATGCTTTGCAGCACAGAGGACAGCAGGGTTGCGGTATGGCTGTAAATGACCTGGACAAGGTAGTTGTAAAGAAAAATGTCGGTCTGGTTTCAGAAGTATTTAAAGAAGAATTTATTTCACAGACAAAAGGAAAAATCGCTGTAGGTCACGTTTTGTACTCGGGTGCGAAAGCGAAAACTTTAGACAGTGTTCAGCCATTGCATACAAATTACGTAAAGGGATATTTGTCAATAGTTCACAACGGAGCAATTTCCAATGCAGACAAATTAAGAAAAGAATTGCTTGAAAACGGTGCTATTTTCCAGACAACTACTGATGTGGAAGTAATTGCATATCTGTTAGCGAAAGAGCGTTTTAAATGCGGTTCTGTTGAAGAGGCAATAAAACGCGTTGTACCTAAACTTGAGGGTGCATTTTCGTTATTAATTATGAGCCCCAAAAAACTTATCTGCGTAAGAGATAAGTACGGGATAAGACCTTTATGTATGGGTAAAATTGATAATTCAGTCATCTTTGCATCAGAGTCATGTGCCTTAAATGCAGTAGGCGCTGATTTTGTCCGTGATGTAAAACCCGGAGAAATTATTACTGTTACACAAGACGGAACTTATTATGACGATTCAATGTGCGGAGGAAAATCAGCACTTTGCATATTTGAGCATATTTACTTTGCGAGACCTGACAGCGTAATTGACGGACAAAGTGTTTACGCTTCACGAGTAGAAGCAGGTAAAATTCTTGCACAACAGTATCCTGTTGATGCCGATGCGGTAATAGGTGTACCTGATTCAGGTATTCCTGCGGCAATCGGATATGCCAAAGAGTCAGGTATTCCATACGAAAACGGACTTGTTAAAAACAGATATATCGCAAGAACATTTATTCAGCCATCACAAGACCAACGTGAAAAAAGTGTAAATATTAAACTTAATGTATTGTCTGAAACGGTTGAGGGCAAGAAAATTATTATGATTGATGACTCGATAGTACGGGGAACTACACTTGCAAATATTATCAAACTTTTAAAAAATGCAGGTGCTTTAGAAGTGCACGTAAGAATCAGTTCACCACCATTTTTGTGGCCATGTTTTTACGGAACAGATGTGGGAGAAAGGAGTCAACTTATTGCCTGCAAACATTCAATTGAAGAAATAAGGCAAATGATTGGTGCAGATTCTCTTGGTTATTTAAAACTTGAGGGAATAGAAAAAATTGCAAAAAACTGCAACCTTGATTTTTGCACTGCTTGTTTCTCGGGAGAATATGTTTACGACCACGAGGTACTTTGATTAAAAATATTATAAATAGTACTTGATATTTGAATCTAATAATGATATAATTTTTAGTGGATTGAGGTTTGCTATGCCTAAGTTTTTTACAGATAAAAAGAATATTTTTGATAATTATCTGCGAATAGTCGGGGAAGATGTTATGCACATTTCAAAAGTTCTCCGTATGAAATGCGGTGAAATTATTACCGTTTGTGACGGTGAGGGAACCGATTACGAAGTTTCTTTAAAGGAATTTTCAAAAGATTATATTATTGCAGATATTCTGTCGTCGGCAAAGAGTTTATCTGAACCGTCAGTTTATATTACTTTATATCAGGCATTGCCAAAACAGGGCAAAATGGAGAGCATTATACAGAAAAATACCGAACTTGGTGTCTCGGAATTTGTGCCAGTCTATACCAAACGATGCGTAGTTAAACCGAGTGATAAAACTGCAAGGTGGCAAAAGGTTGCAGAATCTGCCGCAAAGCAAAGCGGAAGAGGTATTATACCTGTTGTCCGTGACGTTATAAGTTTTAATGATGCAATTTCAGAGATGGCAGATTTTGATACAAAAGTAATTCTTTACGAAGGTGAAAAAATCACAAAGATTAAAGAAGTGGTAAATGAAGGTTGCAAAAAAATTGCAGTTATGGTTGGTCCTGAAGGCGGCTTTGAACAGGAGGAAGTTGTTAAAGCGGTAAGCAAAGGTATTGCTTCTGTGACTTTAGGTACACGAATTTTACGAACAGAGACGGCTGCAGCAGCAGTTACGCCGGTAATTTTATTTATACAAGGAGATGTTTAATTTGTCTAATAATTCTAAAGAGAATAAAGCAAAAAAAGCGGCAATTCAAGAAAAAATCGTTAATGATTTTCTTTTGCAGTTTACTTTCTCAATAGTTTCTGCTATGCTCCTTTTGTATATTTACAACGGTCGGCTTTTCAAATACGGCTCATCTGTAGGTAACTCAATGCCTGCATTTATTTGGACATTATTTGCTGTTTTTGCAGTTTTAGGTATAATTTTTACATATTTGTATAAGAATAAAGGTAAGGGAAGTTTTAAAGTTGCTGCAATTTATATGTTTGTGCTTTGTGCAGGCATGTTCTGGTGCATCGGTTTTGAAACGCTGTTTAATTTATTTAACATAGTTATTCCATTCTTTAATGTTAAGCGTGCAATGGAGGCCTTGTTTATTCTTATCGGTATTTCGGTTGTTGTTGAATTTGTAATATATTTTATAAGAAACGCAAAAGTAAAATAAACTAAAACGGTAAGGAAATCCTTACCGTTTAATATTTTTTTGGTGGTGCAAAAATGAAACTGCAAACTTTTAAAATCAAAGACGGAGTTACTCTTAACTATTTAAAAACTGATAAATTCAAAACTACAAATTTATCTTTTTTTATCAACAGACCGCTAACGGAAGAGGAAGTTACAATAAATGCTCTTTTGTCTTTGGTACTAAAACGAAGTTGTCCCAAATACAAAACAAGTATGGAACTCAACAATGCTTTAAATGATTTGTACGGTGCTGTTATTGACACGGGAATTAAAAAGAAAGGTGCAAATCAGTTTTTGGTAACTTCTTTTTCATTTGTTAATGAAAAATTTATTCCCGGTAATCCTTCTATTATTGATGAAATCTTCACCATTGCGAAAGACCTTTTGTTAAACAGAAATAGTTTTAACGAGGAATATGTTTCCCAGGAAAAAGAGAACCTTAAATCATTGATTCTGTCACAGAAAAATGACAAAAGGTTATATGCACAGGCACGATTAATTGAAGAAATGTGTAAAGGTGAGCCGTCAGGGATTATGAGATACGGCTACGTTGACAAGATTGACGAAATTACTTGTGAACAGTTATATACTCACTATAAAGATACTGTTTTGTTATCACGGGTTGATGTCTTTATTTGCGGTGATGTTGACATAGACAGGGTTTTATCGTTAGTTAAAGATATGTATAAAGATATTACTGTAAAGAACACAGGTTATGTTGATTTATCTGTGAAAACTGGTGTTGCAGAAGTAAAAGATATTACTGAAACAGAAGAAATTGCACAGGGTAAATTATCTATTGGTTTCAGAACGGGGATTACATTAAAAGACAAGGAATACCCTGCACTTATGATGTATAACGCCATACTTGGAAGCGGTATATTTTCAAAACTTTTCAACAACGTAAGAGAAAAATTGTCACTATGTTATTACGCATCGTCTTCTGTTGACAGTATATCGGGAACTATGTATATCAACTCAGGCATTGAGGTTTCTAACTTTAAAAAAGCGTTTGACGAAATATTAAAGCAGGTACAGGATATGAAAGACGGGGTAATATCTACTGAAGAGTTTATTGCCGCAAAACTTGGTACAATCAACAGTATAAAATCAATTACTGACAGTGCTTTTGGTACAATAGATTATTATTTAAGCAAGTTTGTAAGCGGTAAAATGATTGATACCGACAGTTTAATCGGCTTAATTGATAAAGTTACCGTTGACGATATAGTTAAAGTTGCACAGGGAATAAAATTAGACACTGTTTTCTTTTTGAAGGGAAGTGAAAAGTAATGACCGAAATGATATATAACGAAATGCTTAATGAGTACTTATATAAACACGTTCACAAAAGCGGTCTAACTGTTTACTGTGTTCCCAAAAAAGGTCACACCAAATCCTATGCCGCATTTGCTACAAAATACGGTTCTTTGATTAATGAGTTTAAAGTTGACGGGGATAAGGAAATTACCAAAATTCCTGACGGTGTTGCTCATTTTTTAGAGCACAAATTATTTGAACAACCCGACGGAACAGATGCTTTTACAAAATATTCAAAAACTGGTGCAAACGCAAACGCTTATACCGGCTTTAACAATACAGTTTATCTTTATTCCTGCACAGACCTGTTTTATGAAAATCTCGAAATTTTGCTTGAGTTTGTGTCTAATCCATACTTTACAGAACAGAATATAGCAAAAGAGCAGGGTATTATTGGTCAGGAAATAAGAATGTATGATGACGACCCCAACTGGCGTGTATATTTCAATATGCTTGATGCAATGTATGTTGATTTTCCAATTAAAAAAGACATTGCAGGTACTGTTGAGAGTATTGCAGAAATTAACAAGGACATTTTATACAAGTGTTACAACACTTTCTACAATCCGCAAAATATGATTTTATTTGTATGCGGTGATGTGGAAATGGAGGAAGTGCTTAAACTATGTGACAAGTATGTTGTTCATAAGGAAATCGGTGACGTTACTTGTTATTTCCCCAACGAGCCAAAGGAAGTGTCGAAACACGAAACAGTACAGAAATTAAGTGTTTCAAAACCATTGTTTTCGATTGGCTTTAAAGACAATGATGTTGGATTTGACGGAGAAAAGTTGCTGAAAAAAGATATGGTAACTTCAATACTGCTTGAAATGATTTTAGGTGAAGGTAGTCCCCTTTATAATAAACTTTATGACCAGGGTCTTATCAACGATTCTTTTGGTACTGAATATGAGGGTGAGCCGAACTACGGTTTCTCCTGCATACTCGGAGAAAGTGAAAACCCGAGAAAAGTTTTATCCGAAATACTTGAGGCGTTCGAATGTTTGGAGTTGGATGAAAATGAATTTGAACGTGCAAAAAAAGTTGAGTACGGTAGTTTTTTAAGGTTATGGAACAGCGTAGAGGGTATTTCAAACACAATGGTTTCAGATTTGTTTAAAAACATCAATATTTTTGATTTCCCGAAGGTTTTCGGCGAAATAACATTTGATGATGTAGTAAAACGTTTTAAAACACTTTTTAAAAAAGAAAACTGCGTAATTTCAATTATTGAACCAACAGAGTAATAAAAAGACAAGCAACGAATAAAATTATAACGAGGTGAACTTTATGAACAACCCTGTTATGTTTTATATTATTGCTTGTCTTTTGTTTTTAGTATTTGCATTAATTTTTGCGAAGCCCTTAAAGCACTTGTTTAAAGTTATTATTAATTCTGCTTTTGGCTGTGCATTTTTAATGGCATTTAATTTTGTCGGCGGAATATTTGGTGCATTTATCGGAATTAACGCTTTTACTGCAATTACCTTAGGTGCACTTGGTATTCCCGGGTTTGTATCTATTCTTGTTTTACAGTTTTTACTTAAATAATATATAAAAATATGGGCAAGTCTGTAAGCCGAGTTCTGTATTTGACAGCCATCTATCTAGGCAATATATCTCTATACTGCTCAAGCCACCCGTTGAGAGATATGACGGGCCGCCCTCTCGCTCGGTGTTGCTTCGGATGGGGTTTACATGGCCGATTAGTTACCCAATCGCCGGTGTGCTTTTACCACGCCTTTCCACCTGTACCGCAAAAGCGGTAGTCTATTTCTGTTGCACTATCCTTGAAGTTGCCTTCACCGGGAGTTACCCGGCACCCTGCCCTATGAAGCTCGGACTTTCCTCATCAGGATTAATTCCTGCCGCGACTGTCTGACTTACCCATATTTAATATAACTGTTTTTTCTTTTGGAAA
>JAFQVC010000036.1 GCA_017408205.1 Clostridia bacterium
TCAATATTTCCTGCCCTAACGTAAAAGAGGGCGGCGTGGCTTTTGGTACCGACTGCGGTATGGTTGCGGAAATCACAAAAAGGGTAAAAGCAAAATGTAAAGTTCCTTTAATTGTAAAACTTTCCCCCAACGTAACAAATATATCAGAAATCGCAAAAAGTGCGGAGAACGCAGGGGCAGATGCATTGTCTTTAATCAATACTTTGTACGGTATGAAAATTGATGTTAAAAGCAGACGCCCGATTTTGGCGCGTAACGCAGGCGGTTTTTCAGGTCCCGCCATCAAACCCGTTGCCGTAAGAATGGTTTGGGAAGTTAAAAAAGCAGTAAAAGTTCCTCTAATCGGTATGGGCGGTGTTATGAACGGCGAAGACGTGGCAGAGTTTATGATTGCAGGTGCAACTGCCGTTGCAGTAGGAACTGCAAACCTTGTAACCCCCGATGCCTCATTAACCATCAAAAATGAGTTTTTGAAATATATGTCTGATAATAACATTGACGACGTAAATGAACTAATCGGAAGTATCCGTGAAAATTAATTAAAAGGAGATAAGAAAATGACAAGAGAAAGAGTATTGGAAATTTTACAGGAAGCAGGAGTGCTTTTGGAAGGACACTTCCTTTTGACATCAGGAAGACACAGCAACAAGTATATGCAGTGTGCAAAAATTTTCCAGAACGCGAAATACAGCGAAGAACTTTGCGGAGAACTTGCAAAACTTTATAAAGACAGCGGTGTGGAAGTAGTAATCGGCCCCGCAATCGGTGCAATACTTATTTCCTACGAAGTTGCAAGACAACTTGGTACACCTAACATTTTTGCAGAAAGAGATGCTGACGGTAAAATGACATTACGCCGCAGTTTTGAAATTAAACCCGGACAGAAAGTTCTTGTTGTTGAAGACGTTGTAACAACAGGCGGTTCTGTTAGAGAAGTAATCGAACTTGTTAAAGAAAACGGGGGAGAAGTAGTAGGCGTCGGCAGTATCGTTGACAGAACTGCAGGCAAAGTGGATTTTGGTGTTCCTTATAAAGCTGTGCTTCCTATTGAAATTGAATCTTACGAGGCAGACAGTTGCCCTCTTTGTAAAGCAGGACAGCCCGTGGTAAAACCCGGTAGCCGTAAAATAAAATAAGTATGGCACAGAGAAATACACACGACGGTCACAGACGGCGTATTATGTCAAAGGCATTAAGCGATAATTTTGAAACCCTTGAAAAACACGAACTCGTGGAAGTACTTTTGTTTAATGTGTTGCCAAGAGTGAATACAAATGAAATTGCACATCAGTTAATTGATAAATTTGGTTCACTTCAGGCAATTTGCAATGCGGATGTAAAAGATTTGATGAGCGTTAAAGGCGTGGGACTTAAAACTGCAGAGTTTTTAAAAATGCTTCCTACTTATGTTAAATGCTACGAGTTCAGTTACTACCGCGATGACGAAACGCTGGCAAATTCGGAAAAAGCAGGAGAATATTGCGTAAAGTTTTTTGCGGGACAGACAGAAGAAGGCGTTTACGCTCTCTTCCTTAATATTAATAAGGGATTGATTAAAAAAATAAAGGTGAGCACAGGTACGGTTACTGCGGTACATATAGACCATAAGGTAATATTAAAACACGCGCTGGAAACAAATGCTGCCTTTGTGATACTTACACACAATCACCCAAGCGGAGTGCTTATGCCTTCACAAAACGATATTACCGTAACTACCAATATTGCAATGATGCTGTCTAATATACAGACCGAACTGATTGACCATATAATAGTATCAGGGGACAAATATTTTTCCTTTAAAAAGGAGAACATTAAAATTTACAAATAAAACTTGCAAAAAACACTGAAAAGTATTAAAATATGTAGGGTGTTGGTCATAAAGCATGTGTAATTTTACATAAAGTTACAGTTATATTACAACTGTTGACTTTAAAAATGCTTTTTGATATAATCATTACAGTATCAGTAGTGTCTTATGGTTTAGACCATTAAAGACACACTCGAAGGCAACGCAGGTAAGGAAAGAGGCCTGAGAACGCCAAGTAATGATAACTCTTTCAAAAAAATTTTAAGGGAGGATTTTCAATGAAAAACCTAAACAAAGTTTTTGCTATGTTATTAGTTGTTGCAATGATGATGACATCAGTAGTATTTGCTGATTTCACAGACGTTGCTGACGATGCAGCATATGCAGAAGCAATCGAAGTTGGTGTTGCTCTTGGCCTGTTCACAGGTTACGAAGACGGCACATTCCAGCCGGAAGGCAATATTACAAGAGCTGAATTTGCAGCTATGGTTGTAAGAGCTCTTAACCAGGAAAATCAGGCAAAAAGTGCTGCTACAGCAGCTCCTGCATTTTCAGACGTTGCTGCTGACCACTGGGCAAACGGCTACATAAACATTGCTTCTAAAAAAGGTATCATCAACGGTTATCCGGATGGCACATTCCGTCCTGAAAACAATGTTACATTTGAAGAAGCAGTTAAAATGTTAGTTGTTGCTATCGGTCACGAACCTGAAGTTGGTACTGCAGGTTATCCTATCGGTTACTTAACAGTTGCTGACGATTATGACATCACAAACGGAGATGCTATGGGTGTTGTTGGCGAAGCTGCTACAAGAGGTTTGGTTGCTCAGTTGTTACTAAACACAATGGACACACCTCTAATGAAACAGACTGGCTACGGTGCATTCTTAGACTATAAAGTTTATGACGGTTATAACGACACAAACAGAGAAACATTGTTAAGCGAAAACCACGGTATCATCAAATTAAAAGTTGTTGTTGAATCTACTTCATTATTAGCAAGCGCAAGCACTAATGACGAAGAATATGTAACAGTTGAAATTTTGGATGCTTATGATTCAAAATATGAAGATGACCTTGGTACAAAAATCTTCGCAGGCGAAACAGAAATTTCTGAATTAGTTGGTAAAAAAGCTATTGTTTATGCAGCTTTCAATCCAAAAACTGATGATGACCCAACTGCTGTTTATGCAAAAGTTGACACATCAAAAACTTATGAATTAACAGTTTCAAGTGCAGACAGAGACTCTGTAGTATGTACTAATGCTTCATGTGGTGAAGCTGGACACACTACACATGACGATGCAAACTTCACATTCTATTACTACAAAACAGCTACAGATAAGAAAGCTACAGACATTACAGTATCTAAAGATGCTACAGTTTATGTAAACGGCGTTCTTACATGTGATGATTCAGATGCTGCTGATGATATCATTGACGAATTAGAAGGTTACTATGGCGAAGCTACATTCCAGATTAACACAGCTGGTTCAGACGTTTATGATACAATCTTTATCACAAACTATGAAACATTAGTTGTTGAATCTGTAAGCACAAAGAGAGCAAGAGTAACATCTAAA
>JAFQVC010000037.1 GCA_017408205.1 Clostridia bacterium
AATGCCAAATACCCCTGCTTTAATCGGTAAAGGGGTAACTGTTTTAAGCCCCGACAAAAGCGTAACAGAGGAAGAAACAGCAAATGTAAAATTTATATTTGACTGTGTGGGAATTACTGAAATTGCAGATGAAAAATTGATCGACGCTGTAGTTTCGGCATCGGGCAGCAGTCCTGCCTATGTGTATATGTTAATTGAGGCGATGGCTGATGCGGCAGTAAGTCAGGGCTTGCCTAGACAGATGGCATATAATATCTGTGCTTCTGCAGTAGAGGGAAGTGCCCTTATGGTGTTAAAAACAGGCAGACACCCGGGCGAGTTAAAGGATATGGTATGTTCCCCGGGCGGAACAACTATTGAGGCGGTGTCATCATTAGAGGCAGACGGTTTTCGTGCAAGTATTATAAACGCTATGGCAAAATGTGCCGAAAAATCAAAGAAACTTACGAAGTAAACGGAGAAAGAATATGATTACAACTAAACAAAGGGCTTATTTAAGAGGCCTTGCAAATAAAATTCCTGCTCTTTATCAGGTAGGTAAAGGCGGAGTAAATGATAATTTTATTGAAATGATAGACGATGCACTTGAGAAGAATGAACTTTTAAAAGTTACCGTTCTTGAAAATTCAGGCGAAACACCCCGTGACATCTGCCATCAGGTTATGGAGGCAACAAATGCCGAGCCCGTTCAGGTTATCGGAAATAAATTTATAATTTACAGACGCTCGGCGGAAAATCCAACAATAATTTTACCTAAGTAATATTTTATGTCCCCTTCGAATATACTTGCTATATACGGAGGGGATAATTTTGTTTAAAAGTTTAAATCGTCACTTTTTAGTAAATAAATCAAAATACTTTTTTCTGCTTCTGGCACTTGTGGTGGGACTTGTAAGCGGTATTCTGTTTTCGTCCTCGGTAAAACCTGAGGATACAGATAAACTTACCCAGACGGTAAATATAGCCCTTACAGGAATAGAAGACAAGGGAAAAGCAAGTATGTTTTTTGACTATCTGTGGAAAAATGCAAAATCAGTAATTTTTATTTTCTTTGGTGCGTACTCGTTATATACATTACCCCTTGTTTTTCTTAATTTGATTTTAAGCGGATTTTCTATGGGGTTTACTGCCGCTTTCGTAACTTCGTACTTTGGTTTTAAGGGCTTTTTAATATCCCTCATTGTTTACAGTACAGACCTTTTGCTTTGTATTCCGATGTTGTTTTTTATGTCAACTGTGGCAATAGATTATACTTTACATAATTCCAAAATGAAAAGTACAATAAAAATCAGAAACAGAAAAAAATTTTTGATTATCTGTTGTATATTTTTGCTGGTACTGACCGCTTTGTCTTTGCCGAATGTATTTGTTTTTCCAAAAATTGTAAAGAGTTTAGTGCCTTAAAATACAGTAAAAACACTATATCTTGTGTCAATAGGAAATGTTGTAAAAAATTAACGAAATTACATTATTTTTTTATGTATTTTTTTTAAAAATACTATGTACATTTTTGTTGTTTTGTATTAAAATATAAATACACTTGTTTACATAATATGTGGAGGCAATAATGGATTCAGTAGTATTACAGTTTGAAAATTATTTAAAAAATGAAAAGAAAGCATCTGTTAATACTCTTCAGTCTTATATGAGGGATATTAACCAGTACATAGATTATTTGAACGAAGGGAAACTTGGTGATTACATAAACGCAACACCTACTGTTTTTCTTAACTATATGCTAATGTTAAAACAGTGCGGAAAAGCAACTTCTACTATTTCACGTAATCTTGCATCAGTAAGGGCTTTTTATAATTTTCTGCTTAAAAACAAACTTTGCGAAAACAATCCTACGGAAAAAGTACATACAATGAAGCCCGAAAAGAAGATGCCGCAGATTCTTACTGCAACAGAAGTGGATTTGCTTTTAAGCTTACCCAAGTGCGATAATTTTAAAAGCATAAGAGACAAGGCGATGCTTGAACTTTTGTATGCAACTGGAATAAGAGTTACAGAACTTGTTTCTTTAGATGTTACAGATGTTAATTTAGACGTTGGCTTTATTGTTTGCAAAAGTGCAGTAAAAGAAAGGGTAGTGCCAATATATCCTGCGGCAGTTTCCTGCCTTAATAATTACATAACTAATGCAAGAAACTTTTTAATTGACGGTGTGGAAAACGATGCACTTTTTGTTAATACAAACGGTAACAGATTAACAAGACAGGGTTTCTGGAAAATAATTAAGCAGTATCAGGCGGAAGCGCATATTGATAAAGAGATTACGCCTCATACTCTAAGACATTCCTTTGCTACCCACCTTCTTGAAAACGGTGCAGACTTAAAGTCATTGCAACTTATGATGGGACATTCAGATATTTCGTCAACACATATTTACACAAATCTTATAAATAATAAAATAAATGACGTTTACAGACACGCTCACCCAAGAGCAAGAAAAATGTAATATTATAAACTGTATCGCATAAACATTTTATAACAGGAGGTTATGTTATGAAATTGTTTGTGCGATTTTTTTGTATAGTTCTGGTGCTTTCTTTGGTATGTACCTGTGTCTATGCAGAGGGTGGAGGAATAGAAACTACTGCCAAATCTGTGATTTTAATTGACAGTGCTACAGGGGAAGTTCTGTACGAAAAAAATCCCGATGAAAGACTGCCTATTGCAAGTGTAACCAAAGTTATGACAATGCTCCTTTGTATGGAAGCAATAAACAGCGGAAAAATCACAATGGAGGATACAGTTACCGCAAGTGAGTATGCCTGTAGTATGGGCGGCTCTCAGGTGTACCTTGAGCCTGGAGAACAAATGCCTGTGTCCGATATGATTAAAGCAATAGCCGTTGCATCGGGAAATGATGCTTCCGTTGCCATGGCTGAACACATAATGGGCAGCGAACAGGGTTTTGTTGCCGCTATGAATACAAGGGCAAAAGAACTTGGAATGGAAAATACAAATTTCATTAACTGTAACGGGCTTGACGAAGACGGACACTATTCTTCTGCCCGTGACGTTGCAATAATGTCAAAAGAATTAATTAAACATGAGCAGATACTTCCCTTTTTAAAAATATGGATGGATACTTTAAGAAACGGTGAGTTCGGACTTGCAAATACCAACAAATTAATTCGTTTTTATCCAGATGCAATAGGCATTAAAACTGGTTCCACAGGAAAAGCAAAGTATTGTGTATCAGGTGCGGCTACAAGAAACGGACTTACTTTAATTGCAGTAGTTTTAGGTGCAGAAACTACTACTGACAGATTTGAAACCGCAAAGGCACTTTTAAACTACGGCTTTGCAAATTATTCCATAAGTGAACCTGTAAAGAAGGGCGAAGAAATTGCAAATATTATGGTCTTAAAAGGTGAAGCGGAAAGCGTTAAAGTTATAACGGGAAACGGATATGTAAAACTTGTTCCCAAAGGTGCAGACGGTGGCTATGAACGAAAAGTAAACCTGCCTGAAAATGTAACTGCACCTGTTAACAAGGGAGACAAAGCAGGTGAAATTGTACTTTTAAAAGACGGTACTGAAGTAGCAAAAGTTCCGCTTTTTTATGCAGAAACTGTACCGAGATTGTCCTTTGGGAAAATCTTCGTAAATATGCTTAAATGCTGGGGATATAATAACGATTAATATTGACTTTTGAATACAACGGTGGTATATTTGTGCTGAGGTGATTGTATGCTTACCAGTGTATTCAAAACTTATCCTACAGTATATGCCGTAGGTAATACATACCAGATTTTCGTGCCCGTAACCTGCGAAACAGTTATGTGGGCACAGGTGGGAGATAAAAACTATTACGACCATTCAAACGGAACTCTTCGTTCAGGTACTATGCTTCATAAAATGACAGTACCTATGGAAGTGCTTGACGGTTGTAAAAAGTATAAAATCTGCTACAGAGTTGTAAATGAACGCCTTGCGTACTTTTCCAAGTGTGAAGAGGAAGTGGCGGTAGAGTTTGATTTTAAGCCCCTTACAAAAACAGAAAACATAAATATATACCACGTTTCCGATGCTCATAATAAAGTTGAGCCCGTTGTAAACTGCGGCACATATTTTGGTGACGACCTTGACCTTTTAATATTAAACGGTGACGTGCCAAATGACTGCAGTACCGTGGAAAACCTTGACACTATATACCTTATTTCAGGGCAGATTACAAAGGGTGAAATTCCTGCAGTGTTTGCACGGGGTAACCACGATTTAAGAGGTGTATGTGCAGAAAAAATGGCAGAGTATTCGCCAACAAATAACGGAATTTCTTACTATACTTTCAGAGTTGGGTGTGTATGGGGACTTGTTCTTGACTGCGGCGAAGATAAACCCGACGGTAATCCCGAATACGGCCACACAATCTGCTGTCATTCTTTCCGTGAGGAAGAAACACAGTTTATTAAAGATGTTATAAAAAATGCAGAAAATGAGTATGGGGCACAGGGTGTTAAATATAAAATGGTTATTTGTCATGTTCCCTTTACGCAAGTGACAAAACCGCCTTTTGATATTGAACAGGATATTTATAAAGAGTGGGCTAAACTTATAGGTGAAAATATAAAACCCCAGGTAATGATGTCAGGACATACTCACTTTTTAGATGTATATCGTGTGGGCGGTGAATACGACCATTTAGGACAGTTTTGTGATATTGTGGTTGCCGCAAACCCCTTTTATACTTCAACTATGAGAATAGAAGAAAAGTTTGAAGGCGGAGGACTTGTTCTAAATAATGATTGTATAGATGTGGTGTTTACAAATCAGGATAAAGAAGTTGTAAGAACTGAAAAAATCAAGATATAAAATTTACGGAGTGTTTGTAATAACACTCCGCATTTTTGCATAAAAAAAGAAAGGATTGTCGCAAGGAAGCTACGGCAGCCATGTGCCCTCGCTATTGAACAACTCACCTTTCTGTGCTTTGACAAAAACCAAGCAACTCACCGATGTATCGAGCCCCGGTGCAACGTCCGTTAACGGTTTTGCTTATCTTTTTGTCAACAGTCTTATATCATAAGTCAGAATGTTTGTAAACAAAATAAAAACATCAATCCGGTTTACGACTAAAGGGCTCCAATTGCCCAACGTGGTTCAAACCATAATTGATGTTAATAGAATAATATCATAGAATAAAATAGATGTCAATAAAAAAGTAGTTTTCAATGTCTCGCTGATTAAATAATCCGCAAGGCGTACGTCCAGGACGTCAAAGAAAACTACTATGGCATTAGTATAAACTATATTATATCTATAGTCAACTATAAAAGAAAAAATAAAGTCGGAAAATTTCAGCAAGAAATGGGCTGCGATTGCCCACACCACTTATGTCATCCGACTTTAGAATTATAATATCACAAAAAGAACTGATTGTCAACAACACAACAGAACTGTACCTTGCCAGTAAAAAACCGCTTGCCGTGAATTGGGATTTAAACCCCAGCACTGATACAAACGGTAGCAGCTGATAATGTCGGCGGACGCACTTTCGAGAATTCTCGTAGCGGCGGCTCCACAAATGACATATCAACTATTAAATATACTGTATCAGATTTATTTGCATTTGTCAAATACAAGAAAAGTTGATGACGGCGTAGTGCTCTCAGCCTCTGACGAGGAGGAACTCGCTCATAACATCAACTTCGACAATTATATATCACAACCAGAGAAAAATGTCAACACATATTTGTCAGGGGCAGGGGGACTTCCGATTCCCCCTTTTTTTGCCCCCGAACCCCCTTAAAACGGCCACTCAAACGCCGTGGAGGCTTGGTACAGAAAAAACACAACAGAACCGTCCCCTTGTCTTTATTGATTTGTGGACAATAAAAATGTGGATACCTCCGTCGCTGTATCTATTACAAGTAATAAGAATAGCGTACAATTGGAAGTATCCACTAGCAATATGGTATCACAAAACAATCTTGTTGTCAATAAAAAAGACCGAGGTCGTAAAGCAAGGGAATACTATAAATAGCGTTACCCAAAGCTCTCGCTCGGTTACTATCAGTATATATGATGAATGGTTAAAAGTCAATCATAAAAAAGAAGCCAATTACTCCTTAATGGCTCAAAGGCCGGACAGTAATACTGTCGGGAGGTCAGCTTCTAATAATAAAATACCATATAAAGAGCCAATTGTCAACAAGACAACAGAACCGTCCCCTTGTCTTTTGCAAAAAAACAGAAGGAGACATTGGTAGTCCGAAGAGTCAAAATAATGACTCGAACCCGTCTACGACGGCTCGGCACACCGCTGATGTTCCTTCCAACGTTATTTTACCACAAACAACTGAAAGAGTCAAGCAATTTAGATTTAAGGCACGTCCCTAAAACCTTAAAATAAAAACAGAGGTTACACCGATAGATTAACCTCCGAATATGAAGGTCAGGGTCCACGCATCACCTCTGTAAGTATTAGTATATGTTATAAATGATAATATGTCAACCGCAAAAAAGATGCCAATCATAAAACAGGCATAGACAGACGAGAAATAATTTTACCTACCTGTTCTTATGTTTGACATCTTTTATTGATATAATAACACATATTAACAAAAATGTCAATAACTGGAAATTATATAGTTTTAAAAAACGGCAGATTTTATAATCTGCCGTTATTTAATTAGAACTCAAACGTATATGTCTTCCCTTTTTTCATATCTAATTTAATAAATCCATTTTCTGTTTCAAATGTTGCATTTGCCTTTTTAACAGGGCGAGGTGTTTCGATATAAAGAACACCTGATTTGTCTGCGGTAATTGAAGCAGTTGCTTTATTGCCTTTCCAGTTCATTGAAACAGTATAACCGCCTCTTGCACGAAGTTTTTTAAACTCACCTTTTTTCCATTCTTTAGGAAGTGCAGGAAGAAGAGAAAGAAG
>JAFQVC010000004.1 GCA_017408205.1 Clostridia bacterium
ATCCTCCATTTCAGATATGTGCCAAGTGAAAAAGACTGGAAATTTACCGTTTGGGAAACTTTGTGGACAAATTGGGGCGGAAATGCAGATAATGTAACATGGCCCTACTGGTGGCATTATTTGCCAAGATAATTCTCTAAACAAAAAACCTCTCGTAAGAGAGGTTTTTTATTGCCAAAGTTATATTTGTTTGTTATAATGTAGTTGTATCATAACTTAACATCAGGAGTGATATTATGAAAAAAATAGCAGTACTGTTAATATGTTTTATGTTATTTTTAGTGGGTTGCAGTAATGATGCACCCGAAAAGGCACCTGTGAAAACCCCCGTAAAAACAGCGGAAACAACACAGCAAAAAGAGGACATCCCTCCACCACCTGAATTTCCGGAAAGCAACGTATATGTAAATGAGAATCGTGGATATACTTTAACTTTTCCCGAAAGTTGGAAAGGTCATTATTACTTAAAAGAGGGTTTTAAGGACTCTGTCGAAGTGTATTTTTACGGCAAGAGTAAATACAGTAACGGCGACGGTGTACTTCTTTACGAATTCAGGGATGTTTCATACACTTCCTATGATGCTGAAATTATAAAAACTGTAAAAGCAAAAACAAATCACGGCAACAATTATCCTTATAATTTTTTACAGTACCCTGAAAACATAGACAGATTTGCAAACCCCGAAGAATATACCGAAGACACAGAGCAGATTAAACTTATGAAGGAAGATTGGGAGCAAATAAAATCTATGAATGTAAACGATATTGGTTTTTCTTCAGAAGTGATAGAATATCCGTCTTTGCCCAAGTTCCCGGAAAGCAATGAATACATAAACGAAAAACACGGGTACAAACTGACTTTCCCTGATAGTTGGACAGGATACTACTATATTGACGAAAGTGACGCCGATTTGCCCGAAATATATTTTTACGGAAAAAGTTACTTCGGAAGATATTTTCCCTTTACGTACACTGAAAAATTCGGATGCGACGAGTTTGCGGTTGTTACAAAACAATTTATCGATGATCCGTCAAGCATTTATGACAACGAGAGAAAAGTGGGCAACGTAGGTGAAACACAATATTACTATGCAACTTTAAGAAAAGATGCTCATATTGAAATGTTTATGTATCCCGAGAAGTATATCAGTGACGCCGAAGAAATTGCCCTTGCTCTTGAGGATTTTAAACAACTTGAAGCAATGGAGATGGACGATGTAATTTTCACCCCATTAAGATAAAATAGGGAGAATTGATATGAAAAAAATACTAAAACACACACTTTTATTTATACTTATTGCATTTTTGGTTGTATGGCTTGGCTCATTAATAAAATGCGAAGTATTAACAAGGTTACATTACGACGAGTTTAAAGCCACACATTTACAAAATCCAATGATTGGTGATATTGACTATTTTAAAGTAATAGAATACCACAAGGATACCACTGCAAAGGTTTATTATGTGGGCGAAAACAAGTCGGGCGGATTTATAATGGAACTTAAATATATAAAAAGCAGAAATATCTGGAAAGAAACATACTGGAATGGCGTGTGGTCAGGGACCGGAGGTACAGCGGACAACGTGTTATGGCCTTACTGGTGGCATTTTATATATATACAATAAAATAATTCTCTAAACAAAAAACCTCTCTTTCGAGAGGTTTTTATATTTATTTCGTCATTAAAATCAGTGCTATAAACACCAAATCGGCAGTGCCCTCGTTTCTTATTCCGTGAGAGTCGCCGTCTTTACAATGTACGGTATCCCCTACTTTTACGGGGTATTCTTTGCCGTTATCGGTATAAATTCCGTCACCTGCAATAATGTAGTATGTTTCAGTTTCGCCGTTATGGGGGTGGTTGCCGATGCTGTCCCCCGGCTTTACTGTAACTGAAGCGAACATTCTGCAGTTGTCTGCAATTTTTTCGCCCATAAGGTGTTCAAGTTTTATAAAGCCCTTTCCGCCTGCAATATTTTCTCTTATTTCCACTCTTTTTGCTTCCATTATTTTGTCTCCTTTTTTATGTTGTCCCAATACTGTTTTGCGTTCTGTTCATTTTTGTTATTGCCGAACCGATAGTATTTTCTATCCTTTATGTTGTCCGGAAGATACTGCTGTGATACGTAATTATTATCAAAATCGTGAGGATACTTATAGCCGACAGCCCGTCCCAGTTTGTTTGCACCGCCGTAGTGACCGTCTTTTAAATGGTCGGGGATATTACCTGTGTTACCCGATTCTATATCTGCCATAGCGTCATCTATAGCGCAAATTACGCTGTTTGATTTTGGTGCAGTTGCAAGAGTTATTACCGCCTGAGCCAAAGGTATTCTTGCCTCGGGAAGCCCCAATTGCAAAGCACTGTCAACACAGGACTTTACAATTACTGCTGTGTTTGGGTACGCCATACCGATATCTTCGCTGGCAATTACCATAAGGCGTCTTATGGGGGAAAGCATATCCCCTGCACTAAGAAGCCGTGCAAGATAGTGAAGGGCGGCATCTGCGTCGCTTCCTCTTATGCTTTTTTGGAATGCGGATAAAATATCGTAGTGATTGTCCCCTAATTTATCGTAAGTAAGTGCTTTTTTCTGACTTGCCATTTCTGCCGTTTCCACCGTAACGGTAATTTTATTATCTTTATCGGGAAGTACGGAATAAAGGCACATTTCAACGGCGTTAAGTGCTTTTCTTACGTCACCGTTTGACATTTGTGCGATATGGGAAACCGCCTCTTTTTCAAAGGTAATCTCATTTTCGGGCATAGTTGATTTTAGGTATTCTATACCTCGGTTTACTGCTGTTTCTATATCTTCGGGGCTTAACTGTTTAAATTCAAACACGGTACTTCTGCTTAAAACCGCATTATACACGTAAAAGTACGGGTTTTCAGTAGTGCTTGAAATAAGGGTAATATCTCCGTTTTCAATAAACTCCAGAAGTGACTGCTGTTGCTTTTTATTGAAGTTCTGGATTTCGTCAAGATAAAGAAGAATCCCCTGTTCCGAGCCCAGTTTATCAATTTCCGCCACAACGTCACGGATATCCGAAACAGATGCAGTGGTAGCGTTTAGTTTAAAGAACTTTTTATCCGTTTTACTTGCGATAATATTGGCAACGGTGGTTTTTCCCGTACCTGACGGACCGTAAAATATCATATTTGAAATTTTACCGTTTTCTATTATGTTACGAAGTATTTTTCCCTCGCCTAAAAGATGCCTTTGCCCAACAACCTCGTCTATATTTTTAGGTCTTATTGTATCGGCTAACGGCTTATTCATAAAGTTTATATTTGTCGCACAATACTTTTACTCTTCCACGGACTTCATCTGCATTTTTATCAAAGTCAGTAAGAGTTAAGTTAATTAGTTGTGCAATTTCTTTCATATCATCTGTACCCATACCTCTGCTTGTAACAGCGGCAGCACCAAGACGGATACCGCTTGTAACGAATGGGCTTTGGGGGTCGTTTGGAACTGCATTTTTATTGCAGGTAATACCAACTTCGTCAAGAAGATGTTCTGCTTCTTTACCTGTAATGCCTTTTGACTGCAGGTCAACAAGCATAAGGTGGTTGTCCGTTCCGTCTGAAACGATTGAAAAACCGTGAGATTTCAGTTCTTCGCAAAGAACTGAAGCATTTTTAATTATGTTTTTCTGGTATTCTTTAAACTCGTCAGTTAATGCTTCGCCAAAGCATACTGCTTTTGCGGCAATAATGTGCATTAAAGGTCCGCCCTGAATACCAGGGAACACTGCTTTGTCAATTAATTTTGCGTGTTCTTCTTTACAAAGAATCATACCGCCTCTTGGACCTCTTAAGGTTTTATGAGTAGTTGTTGTTACAAAGTCTGCATAAGGTACGGGATTGGGATGCAATCCTGCCGCTACAAGACCTGCAATGTGAGCAATATCTACCATTAAGTATGCGCCCACTTCTTTTGCAATTTCTGAGAATTTTTCGAAATCGATAATTCTTGAGTACGCACTTGCACCTGCAACGATTAATTTTGGTTTATGAGTAAGTGCAAGTTCACGAAGTTTATCGTAATCTATTCTGTGAGTTACATCGTCAACGCCGTAAGGCACGATGTTAAAGTATTTACCTGAAATATTAACAGGACTGCCGTGGCTTAAGTGTCCGCCGTGAGCAAGGTTCATACCAAGAACTGTGTCACCGGGGTTTAATACTGCAAAAAATACTGCAAGGTTTGCCTGTGCACCTGAGTGTGGCTGAACATTGGCGTGGTCTGCACCGAAAATTTTGCACGCTCTTTCTCTTGCAAGATTTTCAACAATGTCAACACATTCACAACCGCCGTAGTACCTTTTGCCCGGATACCCTTCAGCATATTTATTTGTAAGCGGAGTGCCCATTGCCTCCATAACAGCGGGGCTTACAAAGTTTTCTGATGCGATTAATTCAATTTTGCTTCGCTGTCTTGAAAGTTCTGATTCTATGGCTTTAGCCACTTCCAAGTCTGCTTTTTTTATGTTATCAAACATTTGTTTTCCTCCCTAAATACATTATCTTCTTCATTATACCACAAAATACGCCCCTTTTCAATACTAAAGATGGGGTTTTTTGTCATAATATTTGCTTCTTTTCCTTTCACGTTTCGACAACTTATTTGTTATTCGGGTGATAAAATGCAGTTACTAACAAAAGAAGGATTGATTATAGTGGAAAAAGTAATTTTAAAGGTAAAACAAAAGGTCAGTTTCAGGTGGTGGGATTTATTAACCATTGTTTTTGCATTTATGCTTGGACGGGTGGTGTTTTTCGACTGCCTATCCCCCTTTGCTCTTGCACTTTTTGCGGCGTACATAAGCGTCTGTCCCGACAACATAATACGGGGAGGGTTGGTGGCGTTCGGCTCGCTTATGGGCATATTTTCCGCAGGAATGGGGATTACGTTTATAAAGTACATACTTGCTTTTGTCCTTTTTGCTCTGGTATTTACTGCGGTTACTACAGTTTCGGACAAGCGGGGTAAATACACCACCTCGCTAATCGGTGCAATTTCTCTTTTTGTATCGGGGCTTATATTTTTAGGTCAGTGGCAACGGTCCTTATACTACCTTGCAATGCTTATTTCGGAAAGCGTTGTATGTTTCTTTATGGCGATGGTGTTTGAAAAGACCATTTCTATTGCGAATCAGACGGAAAAGGAAATTACCCCTGACAGTTCGGTGGGTTTTCTGGTAATGGTGGCGTTATCGGTGGCAGGTCTGGGGGAACTGACCGTTTTTAACATATCCCTCGGAAAAACGCTGTCTGCGGTTTATATAATGCTTGTGGCATTATGCGGTGGGCTTGGGCCGGGAAGTGTCTGCGGTGTTGGAATGGGTTTTCTTTATTCCTTTCTTATGTACCCAAGCGGAGAATATATGGGGCTTTTCAGTATTTTTGGTATGCTTTGCGGAATTTTTTCCCGCTACAAAAAGGCAGGGGTTATATGCTCGTTTGTAATTTCTTCATTAATCGTTACCTGGTATTTCGGCATATCAAACGGTGCAATGTTTAATTTCCCCGAACTTGTGCTTACTTCTCTGGTTTTAGGGCTTATCCCCAAAAGCGTTACAGTCTTTTGCGTGAACTTGCTTTGTCAGGTAAGTCCCGCCCCCGTAAACTTTAAGCAGACCATACTGAAGATATATGACAAATTAAGCGAATTTTCAGGTAAATTAAACGAAATAGCGGACAATTTTGCAGACAGCAAAAAACCCCACAACAAAAACGACATAATGGGGATTTACGACAAAACAGCGGGGAAGGTGTGCAGAAACTGCGGTCTTAAATTTGTGTGCTGGGAAAAAGAGTTTTCCTCGTCCTATGATGCTCTTATAAACTGCAATACCGCTCTTCTGGAAAAAGGGAAACTGGAGGTTGGTGACGTGCCCGTGCATTTTAAAAGCAAGTGCATAAAATTAAATTCATTTATAGAGGCGGTAAACAGGTTTTACGCGCGGTACAAACTTGATACCATGTGGGTAAAAAAATTAGAGGCGGGGCGTGAACTTACGGCAACCCACCTGTACGGAGTGGCGGAAATTATGAACGATTTTGCGAAAGAAACAAAAAAAGAACTTGATTTTGTGCCTGATTTGGGCAATATATTATACCTTGCAATAGGCAAAGCGGGGGTTAAATGCTACGATGTAACTGTTGTTACCCGCGAAAAAGGGCAACTTGAGGTAGTAGCAAGAATAAACGTAAAAAAAGCACCCGACAACGTGGAAAATATAGTTGCAGACGTTGTTGCGGAAACTGCAGGCAGGCGGTTTTACGTCAAAAATTCCGATTATTCCAAAGACGGTACAAAAGCGGTGTTACGTCTGGAAGAACGTGAAAGATACAACGTGGTAACGGGCTATTACACAAGGAAAAAAGATGACAGCGAAAGGTCGGGAGACAGTTTTTGTCAGCAGAAACTTCAGCACAACAGATATCTTGCGGTGTTAAGCGACGGTATGGGCAGCGGAGCAAATGCCAAAAACCAGTCTTCCTTTGCCGCCGACACAATGTCGCGTCTTTTGAACACGGGTTTTGACAAGGAGAGTGCGGTAAAAATTATGAATTTATCATTGTTTTTAAAGCAGACGGAAGAAAGTTTTGCAACAGTTGATGCTGTGGTGGTGGACTTGTTTGAAGGCAGTGCAGAGTTTATAAAAATAGGAGCGTCATCAAGTTTTGTAAAAAGCAACAGCAAGGTTAAAAGGATTACCTCCGATTCTCTTCCTGCAGGAATGATAACGGGGATTACCCCCTGCACAGAAAAAATCAACATAAAAGGGGGAGACCTTATTGTGCTCGCCTCTGACGGTGTGTTCGGAGACGACGGTGAATGGGTAACGGAATATATAAAAGAAAGCACCGACAAACCCCAGAAACTTGCAGAAAAACTTGTAAAAGAAGCGGTTGTAAGGCAGGGGCACAAGACACCCGACGATATGACCGTTGTCACAATGTTAATTGACAGGGAGGCGGCGTAAATGAAACTGATTGTTATAAAAAGAAAAACTTCCTGTGCGGTTTTATGGGCAAACAAAATTGTCAGGCGGTATATTGAGCGACTTAACCGGCTTAAGAAAAAGATATAAAATTTTTCTTGCATAAAATTATATAAAATGGTACAATATAGAAAAAGATACTAATTAAGGAGTGTGTAAATATGGATTTAAAAGGTTCAAAAACAGAAGCCAATTTAATGACTGCCTTTGCAGGTGAGTCTCAGGCAAGAAACAAATACACGTATTATGCAAGTAAAGCGAAAAAAGACGGCTATCAGCAAATCGCCGCTATTTTTGAAGAAACTGCAAACAATGAAAAAGAACATGCAAAAATCTGGTTCAAACTTTTGCATAACGGTATTGCAGACACAATGGAAAACTTAAAAGATGCAGCCGCCGGCGAAAATTATGAATGGACAGAAATGTACAAAGAATTTGCCGAAGTTGCAGACCAGGAGGGCTTTACACAGATTGCAGAACTTTTCCGCGGTGTAGCAGCCATTGAAAAACATCACGAAGAAAGATATCTGACACTACTTAAAAATGTGGAAGACGGTATTGTTTTCAAAAAAGATGGTGAAGTTTACTGGATGTGCAGAAACTGCGGACACATTGTAAAAGCAAAAGAGGCACCTGAAATTTGCCCTGTATGTGCTCATCCTAAAGCATATTTTGAAGTTCAGGCAGAAAATTATTAATAAATTTTAAAAAAAGTATTGATTTTTAAATTATACTGTGTTATAATGTTCAAGCACTATTGAACAAAGAGGTGAGAAATAATGAAACAAGGTATTCATCCTGATTACCAAAAAACAACAATCAAATGCGCTTGCGGAGAGGTAATTGAAACAGGCTCAACAAAACAAGATATCCATGTAGAAATTTGCAGCAAGTGCCATCCGTTTTTCACCGGAAAACAAAAACTTGTAGATACAGGTGGCCGTGTTGACAGATTTAAAAAGCGCTATGGTATGACAGACAAATAATTATACCAAAAACATAAAAAATGCAGTGGCTTATGCCACTGCTCTTTTTTTATAGTGAATTGACAACTACCGTTGTCAATTCATTCTCTTATAATATCCCTGCTTTCTTGTCTAATCTGTAATTTCTTATGTACAGTAAAATATCAATTCCAACCATTATGAAATTAAGCACATAGAAAAACATTACGTACCATTTAAAGGATTCTGCAATAAGTTTTGACGTTATGCCAAAAATGTAGCCGACAAATATTAAAAGCAAAAATGGTAAACTTTTTCCTTTTGTAGTACGTGCTTTGTATGATTTCATAGCATTAATGGGCCACGAAGCACCAAACATTACTATCATTAAAATTTCAAATAATTCAGTCATTTTCAATTTCTCCTTTTAAAATTTTATAACAATCTTCTACTGTGTATGCAAAATAGTCGGGGTTGTGTTTTAAAAGTTCCTTTGTGTCTGCTTTTAAGTCCCAACCTGCTGAAATTATTCTTACATTTGCTTTTTGTGATGCAGTTATATCGAAAACAATGTCACCGATATATATTGTTTCTTCGGGTTTTACTTCTAAAATTTCCATGGTTTTTATTATTCGTTCTGCTTTGTCAGGGGTTTCCTCAAGACCTGCAAAAACGTTTTTAAAAAGCCCCTCAAAACCAAGTACCCGAAATGTAATATCAAGGGCGGGTTTCCCTTTCCCCGATACAACGGCAGTTTTTATGCCCTTGTCATTTAAATAGTTAATAAGTTTTTTTATTCCGAAGTATGCAACTCCCGGAGTTTTCTTTAACAGTTCCTCGTAATAAGTGTAGTATTTTGCAAGTACCTCCTGTGCCTTTTGGGGTATAAGTGCCTTTGCCATACCCTCCTCCGACAAGCCAACGCTTTTCCTGAGTTGTGGTAAGGTTATGGGGGTATCTGCTACCTCGTTGTAAGCCCGTAGATACGACAGTTCAAATAAAGGCATAGTGTTTGTCATCGTGCCGTCAACGTCAAATATTACGCATTTTATCATATGAACTCTCCTTTGTAAGTGTTGCCCCAGCAGTCGGACAGATACAATGTGTCGTTATATACTTCAACAAGTTCCATTTCAAAAATAAGTCCGTGTTTTGTAAGGTCGATATCCATTGCCATCTTTTTGACTTTAACATCAATTACTTTCAGTTTTGGTTTCTGGGCGTTAACCGCATTAAATCCCTCCAAAGAATAAATATACCCTTTGTGGCAGATTGCTCCCTGCATAAAATCTATGTAGGGCGTGTCAAACTGGTTCGTTACATCTTTGTAGTTTATTGTAACAACCTCACCGTCAGACAGTTTCGGCATTTCAAATTCAAAAAATCTTGCGGTCCGGTCACTGTCTCTCATTGTAAAGGCGTACATAAGACCGCTCTCTTTGTCATACGCAAAATTTCCGTATGGTCTTACGTCGTTTTTGTCTTTGGAACGCCATACATCCTCTTTGTCAACAAAACCGATTTTTATTACCTGCACAAGTTTTGTTTTTAAATCATCTGTAATTTTGTAAACAAGGCAAATGCCTTCGTTTGCATTGTTGTAACTGTTATATACGTTTGAATACAAAAGCGGGAACTTTCCGCACATCTCGCTCCCGAAAAATACCGAATTCCCGTGCGGTTTGTACTTTTCCATCCCGTCTGCAAAATGAGTGTTTACTAAAGAATAGTCGGATAAATCAGTTACCGAAACAAGACCTGAACCGTCAAAACGGAAAAGGTATCCGCTGTACATTGCTCCGTCCTGCTCTCCGTGCACTTTGGTTATGTATTTAAGTTCTATGTCTTTTGCGTTATTAAAATATAAGTTGCTCATAACATTGTCCTTTTCTGTTAATAAACTAACACACAAATTATATAATTAAATCTGCGAAAGTATACATCGTTGCAAGGGATTCTCTTACGTAATTAACAGGTATTGTGTACCAGGGAATTGGTGCGTTAACCGATGTTGATGCAAGGCCCTCCTCCTTTGCAAGAATTCTTGCTCTTTGGGAATGAAATCTGTTGGTTATAATTGCAACGGTATAATTTTCACTAAAATTTTCATCAAGTATCTGTTTTGAAAACTTAAGATTTTCCTCTGTTGAAGTTGATTTTTCTTCCTTTAATATATTCTGTTTCGGTATGCCCTTGTCTATTAAGAACCTCTCCATTGCCTCTGCCTCTGTAATAGATTCTCCGTGTCCCTGACCTCCCGAAACTATAATAATTGCATCCTGATTTTTGTTATAATATTCTACGGTTTTAAGCAGTCTGTTGCGAAGTGGAAGTGTTGGTGTTTCTCCGTGTATCCCCGCACCCAGTACTATAACCGCATCCTCCGTATAATCGGCAGGTCTGACAAAACTTCCTGCAAACACGATTATCGGCATTACAATCATAAGGGTAAGTCCTACGTAAAATATCATTCTTAGCCCTTTTAAAACGCCCCTTTTGGTATAACTTATAATCTGCTTATAATATAGTCCGTAGGCGGTCATTATTGCTCCTGTAATTACTGTTAAAAGGTTTCCTATATTAAAAAGAGTATATGCAGTCATAACAAGCCCGTCTATAAGGCATATTATGCCGATTACTGTAATAATAGCGTGTATAATCACTAAATTTGCCTCCAAATTGATACAGTTATCAACATTTTGTCAACAAAATGTTGATAACTGTGGATAAAAAGCCTTATTTTATAAGGTCTGTGCCCATAAATGGAACTAACGCTTCAGGAATTTTTACGCTTCCGTCTGCTTGCTGATAGTTTTCTAAAATCGCAGCAACAGTTCTGCCTACTGCAACGCCGCTGCCGTTTAATGTGTGAACAAATTCTGCTTTGCTGTTTGTGTCACGTTTAAATTTGATACCTGCACGACGTGCCTGGAAGTCCTCAAAGTTACTGCAGGAACTGATTTCTACGTATCTTCCGTAACTTGGCATCCATACTTCGATGTCATAAGTCATTGCTGAACTAAATCCCAAATCACCTGAGCAAAGGCGTACAACTCTGTAAGGAAGACCTAAGCCCTGCAACACTTTTTCTGCATCGTTTGTAAGTGTTTCAAGTTCCTCATAAGATGTGTCGGGATTTGCAAATTTAACAAGTTCTACTTTATTGAACTGGTGTTGTCTTATAAGACCTCTTGTGTCGCGTCCTGCAGAACCTGCTTCTGCTCTGAAACATGCAGAGTATGCACAGTATTTAATAGGAAGTTGGTCTGCAGATAAGATTTCGTCTTTATGCAGATTTGTAACAGGTACTTCTGCAGTAGGAATCAAGAAGTATTCTGTATTTGCTACTTTAAAAGCGTCCTCTTCAAATTTAGGCAACTGACCTGTGCCTACCATTGAGTTTCTGTGTACCATATAGGGTGGGAATATTTCGGTATATCCGCTTTTTGTTGTGTGTGTTGTAAGGAAGTAGTTAATAATTGCTCTTTCCAGTGCCGCACCAAGACCTTTATATACTGTAAATCTTGAGCCTGTGATTTTTGCGGCTCTTCCAAAGTCTAATATATCAAGGTTTTCACCAATATCCCAGTGTGCCTTTGCTTCAAAATCAAATTTTGTTGGCTCTCCCCATTTTCTTATTTCAAGGTTGTCGCTGTCATCGTTACCGTCTGGTACTTCAGCATTTGGAATGTTTGGAATTGTTAAAACTATCTGTCTTAATGCCTCGTCAAGTTCTCTTACCTTGTCGTCTAAAACTTTTACCTTGTCAGACAGTTCTTTCATTTCTGCAAAAATAGGAGCAACATCTTTGCCCTCTTTTTTAAGTGCAGGAATTTGTTTTGATACTGTGTTCTGCTGGTTTTTAAGTTGTTCTGCCTCAACTAATGCTGCTCTTCTTTCAGCGTCTAATTTTGTAAACTCTGTTAAATCAAGTTCAAAATTTCTTCTTTTTAATTGCTCTAC
>JAFQVC010000038.1 GCA_017408205.1 Clostridia bacterium
AGTTTCATAGTTTTCCCCTCCTTAATTACCGTAGTATGCATCTATATATAACTGCTTTATTTCGCTCATAAGCGGATATCTTGGGTTTGCACCTGTGCACTGGTCGTCAAATGCCTGTTCAACCATTTCGTCAAGTTTGTCAAAAAATTCTTTTTCGTCGATGCCGTAATCTTTAATGGTTTTCTTAATTCCGACTTTTTCTTTAAGTTCGTCAATAAGAGCAATTAGGTTGTCAAGTTTTTCGTTGTTGTTTTTACCTTTAACGCCTAAACTGTCAGCAATTTCTGCATATCTGTCCAAAGTGTGCGGATGGGTGTACTGTGAGAAAGTTCCCATTTTTGTTGGTGCTTCTGCGGCATTAAAACGCATAATGTGAGTAATCAAAAGAGCATTTGCTACGCCGTGAGGTAAGTGGAAATATGCACCTAATTTGTGAGCCATTGAGTGGCAGATACCTAAAAATGCATTTGCAAATGCCATACCCGCCATTGTTGCGGCATTAGCCATTTTTTCTCTTGCGGTAATGTCGTGCTCACCTTTTTCGTAGGCAATGGGCAAGTATTCAAATATCATTTTTAAAGAGCGAAGTACAAGACCGTCGGTGTAGTCTGTTGCCATTACAGAAGCGTATGCTTCAATGGCGTGGGTAACTGCATCAATACCTGATGCGGCTGTTAAGCCCTTTGGTGCAGACATATGAAGGTCTGTGTCAATTATAGCCATATCAGGCAACAGTTCGTAATCTGCAAGGGGATATTTTATACCTGATTCTTCGTCTGTGATTACTGCAAAAGGTGTTACTTCCGAGCCCGTTCCTGCGGATGTGGGGATTGCGATAAAGTATGCCTTTTCGCCCATTTTCGGGAAAGTGTAAATTCTTTTTCTTATATCTGCAAATCTCATTGCCATATCCATAAAATCGGCATCGGGATGCTCATATAATACCCACATTATTTTTGCTGCATCCATTGCACTACCGCCGCCTATTGCAATAATGCAGTCGGGGTTAAAACTACTCATTGCCTTTGCACCATCTTTTGCACTTTTAAGTGTAGGGTCGGGCTCTACATTAAAGAATGTAGTGTGCAAAATTCCCATTTCGTCCAATTTGTCGGTTACGGGTTTTGTGTAACCGTTACTAAACAGGAAGTTGTCTGTTACGATGAACACTCTCTTTTTGTCCATTACGTTTTTCAGTTCTTCAAGAGCAACGGGCAGACAACCCTTTTTAATATATATTTTTTCAGGTGCCCTGAACCAAAGCATATTATCTCTCCTTTCAGCAACGATTTTAACGTTCAACAGTTGCTTAACTCCCACGTTTTCGGATACCGAGTTGCCGCCCCACGAACCGCAGCCAAGGGTTAGTGAGGGCGTAAGTTTAAAGTTATACAAATCGCCGATACCGCCGTGAGAAGAGGGGGTATTAACTAAAATTCTGCAGGTTTTCATTCTGTCTGCAAATCTTGACAGTTTTTCCTGCTCCGTCATCTGATTTATATATATTGAAGAAGTGTGGCCGAAACCACCGTCCTGAACAAGACGGTCTGCTTTGTCAAGTGCATC
>JAFQVC010000039.1 GCA_017408205.1 Clostridia bacterium
TGTAATTTTACAAAATCCGATAAAAGTTTCATAGAAATTAATTGAGAGGATGTTTCTTTTGTCTGAAACTTTATTGGTTTATCTTTTGTTCGTTTTTGGCATTATACTTATTGTAAAAGGCGGAGATATGTTTGTTGACGCTGCAAGTTGGATTGCAACTGTATCGGGAATACCCAAGTTTATTATTGGAGCAACAATAGTAAGTGTTGCAACAACGTTGCCTGAACTTCTGGTTTCGTTATTTGCTTCCGTAGAGGGTAAGGTTGATATGGCTGTAGGCAACGCTGTTGGCTCTGTAACTGCCAATATTGCCCTTATTTTAGCAGTTTCAATTATATTTTTACCTTGTAAAGTTGACAGAAAAAACCTTTTTGTAAAAGGCGGAATAATGATTATTTCAAGTGCATTACTTATTTGTTTATCAATTAGCGGTGCACTTAATTTTTGCTCAGGTTTTATACTTTTGTTTTTGTTTGCATTATTTATTTTTGAAAATATTAAGGCGGCAGGAAATGATAAATCAAAAGTATATATTGAAAAAAAGAATGTTTTGTTAAACGTTATTAAATTTATTGCAGGTGCTTTGGGAATTGTTTTTGGTGCAGATTTGCTTGTAAAAAAAGGAAGCGTTATAGCAAGTATGCTTGGTGTATCTGAAAGCATAATAGGCGTAACGGTTATTGCAATAGGTACATCTTTGCCCGAGTTAGTAACTGCAGTAACTGCAATTGTAAAAAAAGAATCATCATTGTCGGTTGGTAATATATTAGGCGCAAATATTATTGATTTAACACTTATATTACCACTTTGCTCTTTGGTTTACGGCGGAAGTCTGCCTGTTAATAAGAACAGTCTTTTAATAGATATGCCGGTTTGTCTTGTTGTTTCACTAATTGCGGTAATACCTGCATTATTATCAGGCAAATTTAAAAGAACAACGGGACTGGTTTTAATTGTAATATATATAATTTACATAGGTGTTATATGCCTTTAAATTATTTTAAAATTTTTTCAAAAACCCCTTGACAATAAACTTTAAAGTTGTATAATTGTCCTTGAATAGGGGGCGTTGTTATGAAGAATGACAAGGTCAAATTCTGGCCGACGATTTTCGGTTATATGAAGAAATACAAGTCGCAACTTGTTTTGACTGTAATTTTTTCGATGTTTACAGGATTTTTTGTTGCCGTTCAACCTCTTGTTATAAAGTATATTGTTGATGATGCAATTTCAAATACTTCGCTGTTAAATGACAGGAAAATTCAACTTGTAATTTTCTTTTGTATAATTTATCTTGTCGCAACTGCAGGAAGGATTATAAGTTGGATTATTGCTCATTATAATCTTTTGAATTCTCTTGAGGGTGCTATGTTTGAACTTAAATGCGATTTGTTCGAACATGTTCAGCATCTTTGTATGAAGTTTTATGACAGTACCGCTTCGGGAGAACTTTATAATAATCTTATGGGCTCTCCTATGAATAATATTAAAACTTATTTAAACCAGATGATGATTGGTGTCCCTTATCAGGCGGTATCATTTGTTGTTTCTTTAACAGCATTGTTTTCTTATGACTGGCTGCTTACGTTACTGCTTCTTGGTATTTCTGTAATAATGGTTATCATTAACTATTATTCAAGACCAAAGATTAGGCGTATGTCAAAGGAATTCATTTCAAAAGAAACGGCTGTAAGTAAATATGTTACCGATATGTTCCATGGTATGGACTCAATCAAGGTTTATTCCGTTGAAGAAGATACTATTGGCAAATTTAAAGAGTTTGCAGGTAACTTAAGAAAAGAGGGCATAAAAGTTGCTTTTCGTTCTAATTTAGAAGCATTTAAGCCCGAGGGCGTTATGTATTTAGGAACTGCTATTGTATATTTTGTCGGCGCAGTTTCCTGTATTTACAGAGGAGTTTCTGTTGGTGCTCTTTATGCCTTTATAAATTCAATGGGTATGATTTTGGGAACTCTTAATACCTGGCTTACATACGGGTTGCAAAAATCTCAGGCAGAAGCAGGTCTTGATAAAATTATGAACATTATGAAAACAAAACCTACTACTCCTGAAGTTGAAGACGGTCATAAAAGGGATATAGAAATTGAAAAAGCAAGTGCAGTTAAAAAGAATTTACCTTGTATTGAATTTTCTGATGTTACTTTTGCTTACGATGAAAA